>JAISQK010000292.1 GCA_031274255.1 Planctomycetaceae bacterium
CGCACACGGAGACCGGCACTTTCGCCTTGTTCGACTCCGTAATCGTACGGCGAATCAACTTCAAAACCGCCGGGTCTTCCGAATGATACAGTTCCACCACGTCACGGTTCCCGCGGTCGACCGCCAATGTGTATTGAATCAGGTCATTGGTTCCGATGCTGAAAAAATCAACCTCCTTCGCAAAATCTTCAATCATGATGACTGCCGCAGGAACTTCCACCATCATGCCGACCTGCATGGTTTTGTCGAACGGAATCCCGCGGTCTTCAAGTTCCTCTTTCACGTCGTTAAGAATCACTTTCGCCTTGCGGTACTCGATCAGCGACGAAATCAGCGGAAACATGATCCGCACTTTTCCATAGTGACTCGCACGAAGCACCGCGCGAAGCTGCACACGGAAAAGCTCCGTGTTTTTCAGCGAAAGCCGGATACTCCGAAGTCCGAGTGCCGGATTCCGCTCGTCCGTCGGATTGGGAAGCTGCGGAATTTTGTCCGCTCCGAGATCAAAAGTTCTGATCGTGACAGGATTCCCCTGCATCGCTTCAATCACGGTTTTATACGCATTGAAGTGATCCTCTTCCGACGGCATGTTTTGCCGCGACGAACCAAGCAGATAAATGAACTCCGTCCGGTAAAGCCCAATCCCGGCAGCCCCCCTCGCCAGACACTGACTCACTTCGTTGGGAAATTCAATATTTCCCATCAGTTCCACACGCACTCCGTCGAGCGTCTCCGCCGGTAATGTGTTGAGTGTCTCAAGATGGGAAGCGGTGATTTTGGCCTGTTCGAGCTTTTCCCTGTACAATTGAAGCGTGTCCTCATCCGGACGAAGGATGACCAGACCGGAATCGCCATCAATAATCACGGTTTCACCGCCGGACACTTCCGTCAGAAAATGACCGGTTCCCACGACGGCGGGAAGTTCCAATGCCTGTGCCACGATCGCGGTGTGACTGCTTGGACCGCCTATTTCCGTTGCGAACCCCAACACATAATCCTTGTTCAGATTCGAGGTTTCCCCCGGCGTCAGATTGGAAGCAAGAATCACCACCGGCGACGTCAGCGAGTGAAGTCCCTCCCGGGCCTGACCGAGAAGTTTCCGCAAAAGCCGCTTTTCCAGATCGTAAATATCGTTGATCCGTTCCGCAAGATAAGCATTTTTCAACCGCCGGAAAACATCCGCATAACGCCGCAGCGTCACACTGATTGCATATTCCGACACATAGGCTTTCGTGCGGATCAACTCTTTAAACTCGCTTTGCAGTTTCTGATCGTTGAGAATCTGAAGATGCGCCTCAAAGATGTCGCCGTATTTCTGACCGAGTTCTCCGGTGACAGAGTCACGGTTCGCGGCAATTTCCTGACACGCCTCCAGAATCGCCGTCTGAAGCCTCGCAATTTCCATGTCAATGGCTTCGTAACGCACGAAACGGCTCGGAATTTTGAATCCCTCGTTTCCGAGAACCATCGCTTCACCGATACAAATCCCCGGGGAAACAGCGATTCCCTGGAGTTTTCTCATATTGTCCATGAGTACGATTCCTTTGACCTGTCAAAATTCCCCTTTACAGAAGGAAATTTCACCCGTTTCTCAAAACTCGGTGTTTTGCATATTGTCGTCTTCGTAAAAACGATTTTCGAAAAGGGTAACCATTTCCTGCAGTACCTGTTCGGCGTCTTCCCCCTGAATGGTGAGGAGCACTTTTTCCCCTTTTGCGGCACCTAATGAAAGCAAATCCAGTACACTGCGGCAACTGGCGATTCTTCCCTCTTTGGAAAGATTCGCCTCGGACTGAAATCTTTCCATGGTTTTGAAAAGCAGAAGCGCAACCCTGGTGTGCAAACCGGCGTTATTGAGCACTTCGAGTTCCCTGGTCAATGTGAAGAGCGCATTCATAAGCAAAATTTCCTCTTGCTCCGGTGTTTCAGGCAATGAAAGCCGTATCAACAGGTCAAATGTTATTTCCCGAACATATTGTCGTCCGCTTCGTTAAGCAATTGACAGACATCCTCTTGCGTTTTGGACTGTTTAAGGAACCGGCAGAATGTTTCATCCCTCAACTGCCGTGTGATATGTTCGAGTGCCCGAAGATGTTCCCCCGGTTCTCCCGGCGGAGAAACCACAAGGAAAAACAGATAGACTTTTTCACAGTCAAGGCTGTCAAAATCAACCCCTTCCTGACTGATGGCGACCGTTCCGACAATGTGGTCCACGCTGGGGTGTTTGGAGTGAGGAACCGCAATTCCGCGGCCAAGTCCGGTGGAACCCAGTTCCTCGCGGCGGATAATGGCTTTGACGATTCCTTCATACTCGTCTTCTTTGATGCCGCCCGACGACAAAAGTGACTGCACCATTTCGCGGATCACGTCCTCTTTGGTTGTGGATTTAATTTCGGTACGAATTGCTTCCCGCAGGATAAAATCGGCAAATTTCATTCACCAAACTCCTTGAAAACAGTTGAGTAAAAACATGTTGCACCCGATGGAGGCATCCTCAACAAAAAGACATCACAATCTCCATTAGGACAAGCGGACAAAAGGATCCCCCTTTCCCTGAATCGGGAATGGACTCCGAACCGCCACCTCTACATCATAACATCAGAGGCGGAAGTGAAAAAGGGGTTTGACGGAATACTCCTGCGTTTTTTACGAATTATGCAACAGAATACGCATTTTAATTTTTGTGTATTATTCAGAAACAGGTTCCGGTAACACAATTTTACTATGTTTGTGCGGAGACTGAACTTTTTCCTTATATTTTTTAATCTGCTGCTCCACTTTGTGAATGACCTGGTCGAGGCAACCGAAAAGTTCATCGGAACGGTAGTTTGCAATAAAATCGTGTTTGTGTTCGGCGGAGACATTCAGATCAATACTCGGTTCGTCGGGGCGTTCCAGATCGACGGTCACTTCAATCTGCGTCAGACGTTCGAAATAACGTCCCAGTTTCTCGACTTTGGAGATAATCTTTGCCTCGGTTGCCTCACTGATACTGCCATGCCGTGTTGATACGTTGATTTGCACGATTCGACTCCTTGCATTACTTTTTTGTGAAATGTCCTGAAACAGAAAGCCCGAAAGTCTCCTGTTTCCCTGATGTACGCGGAATCCCCCGTTTTTGCGTACCGCTGTTCACTCTCGGTCCAACAGGCGGCGATTTCCTCGCGTCACATATTCAATTATACTATTTTATCGCCTAAAAATCCAGAATAATGTTGGAATGACAAGAAGGATGCGGTTGTTTTCTGAAAAAAAATCATCCGCTGACGAATATTTCCATATGTTTCCATCATGGACTCAGGTTTCTTTTTACCGTTGACGCCGCACCATTTTGATTGACGGATGACGTAAACGTTATATATTAATAGGAAAATCACCGCCGTTTCGCTTTATTGATTATGAAATTGCTTGCAATTGAAACCGTTGAAAAACAGGGAAGTGTCGCTTTTTCAGAAGACAGGAAGATTGCGTTAAATACACAGCTTCCGAAGACACAACGAAGTGCCCAATCACTCGTTCCAACGATTCGTGATGGTCTTGCTCAACTGGGGTGGCTGCCGAAAAGCCTTACCCATATTGCCGTAGCGACCGGCCCGGGGTCATTCACAGGACTCCGCGTCGGCGTGACGACTGCTCGAATGTTGGCCTATGGAATCGGCGCAAATCTTATTGGTGTCAATACGTTACAGTCCATTGCTGCAAATCTTTCTCGACCGGAAAATCCTGACACCGTTTTCAGTACCGTCATTGATGCTCAGAGAGGGGACCTTTCCGCTCAGTTTTTCCGATGTCATGGCGGCGGGATTCCGGCCCCCCTTTCAGAAATAGAACTTTTGCCTGTTGTAAAATGGTGGGAAAAAACATCGGAGTATGACAAAATTGTTGTTGCCGGGCCGATTTTAGGGAAATTTTTGTCACAAAAACCGAAACATGTCACAGCGGCAGAGGAACGGATGTGGTTTCCTGACGCTGAAGGAGTTTCCCGAATTGCATGGGAGAAAATCGCGCATCATGAACTTGATGATCTTTGGACGCTTTTGCCGTTTTATTCCCGTCGGAGTGCCGCGGAGGAAAAGCGGGACAGAAAATAAGTGCTGCGAAAGATACCGTGAAATGTCTTGTCTCGCTCCGCTTGCAACAGCGGTCGGGCAACATGCTGCTGCAGCCGGAAACAATTTGCCAAGTGTCTTTTTCCTCTGTTTGGGTGGAAAAAGGCCGCGATTCCATTAGAATCGGCTCAAACTGCCCAGAAAAAGGAAATTGTTTCGGAAAAACCGGCACAAATTCTTCCCTCGGAAACATCAAACCACCACTCAAGATTCCTTCTTA
>JAISQK010000314.1 GCA_031274255.1 Planctomycetaceae bacterium
AGGTTCCGCCTTTGGGAATCCCGTTTTTCTCCGACTCGAACCCCATGACATACGTGCCGTCCAAAGCGATTTCCCCCCGTCCGGTACTGCCGTCCTCCGCAACAAAACAGACAAATCCCACCGTCAACGGCGAACCGTCCGTAAAGGTGACTTTTCCCGACACTTTC
Source organism: Planctomycetaceae bacterium (assembly GCA_031274255.1). Lineage (GTDB taxonomy): Bacteria > Planctomycetota > Planctomycetia > Pirellulales > Thermoguttaceae > WRMR01. The sequence continues at coordinate 168 of JAISQK010000314.1, forward strand.
TGATTCTTCGAGCCGCATCCGGCTGTCATTCCAAGCACCGCGCAAAGTAAAATAAAACACACAGACCGATTCATGAAAATCTCCTTACTGAATAATTGCGTTCATAAAACTCTCCTTCCGAAAAGATGTTCCGAAAGGAGATAAGAGAAACAAAGGAATCACACCAACAGCGTTACGGAATGCTCACCGACTCGCCGCCGGCGCGGGTCATGATGGCACGATAGACGTATTCGTGAGAAATCGTCTGACTCAGAAAATGGACAGAACCGTCCGCCACTGCCGCATTGACGCCACCGGTGTGGGTACCATAAGCATTCCGGCAATTATCGTCGGCGAAGCTGATTTTCGCGTTGATAATTAATCGTGAGTTGCCGTTATCTGTCATAGCCATACCAAAGGTGTACGGATTGGTATAGATGAACGGATTGTATGCTCTTCCGTCAGTCCGTATCAACGGACGTTGTGAATGAGCTTCAATGAATGCAACGGTATTGCTTGTTCCGTCAACAATGTCTCCGAATCCGTAGCCGCTGGCACGGTTGAAGAGACCGGAATTTCCCGCCTGACCAAACCGTCGGTCGGGAAGAGCGACTCCCGTCCAAGTTTCCGTTCCGTCGGCGGCTCGTCTCAAAATATTTCCGCCGCCGTTTGCGGAGTAATCTTTCACCGTGTTTTTGACCGCCGGCTGGGAACCGGACGGGCATTTGAAGGTCGCCGGTACTGCCAAAGAAACCTCTTCATTCGACATAAGATCGGTTCCGGTTTTTGCCGTTTTATCTGTACTGACAGCATCTATCGGCAAAAATGATGCTTCATTGAAACTCACTTTTTCATAAAGAGCGGTGGCTTCAATATACGGAAGCAGAAAGGCCGGCCAACTGATCATGTTCCAAGAACCGCCGGAGGGTGTTCGGGGAAGATTTTCCTGCTGATCCGTTACCGCTTTTCCGTTGGCAATGAGAACATTGCCCGGAATGAGACATCCCGGCGGCAGTGCTTGATGGGTGTCATGATAATTGTGAAGCGCAATTCCCAATTGTTTGAGATTATTGGAACACTGCATTCGCCTTGCGGCTTCGCGTGCGGCCTGAACGGCGGGTAAAAGAAGAGCAATCAAGATCCCGATGATTGCAATCACCACAAGAAGTTCGACGAGGGTAAACCCTGATCGGACAGTAGATTTTGAACGGACAAAAGAGTTTTGGGCATCGTTTGCAGCATTTTTCGCATCGCCGACACTGGCCTCTGCAATACGGGAGGCCGTTCAGACTACCCCCCCCCCCATTTTGACATTTCGGACACAAAGTCAAGTTTTGCATGATTTTTCTCCTGAATTTGGAAAATGTTTGACGAAAATTTAACACAGATTGACACAAATCAACCTGATGACTGTTATTTTATACACGACAGTTCCCGAAGTCAAGCACAATTGTTACTTTTTTTGTGTTTTCTCAAAAAAATCTCGGCAGACGCACACGCAGGGCAAAACATTCGGTGCATTGGGAGGCGGTCATCCTGATTGGACGGAGGGACGAATTCAGAAAATTCCCTGATTCCTCATCCGTTTACGATTGCCTCAACACCCCCTTTTAGTGTAAAATAAAAAAGGTTTAATAATTAGAGAGGATGTATTGGGAGATTAACGGCGGTCACGCACGGTTTCAAAAGATCCTGCATCCTGAAGGAAAAACGCCCCCTTTTCAAAATCAGATCAACATGGCGCAACAGCGGCCCTTTCGATTTTTGCACACTTCCAATCTGCACCTCGGCAAGCCGGTGACAGGTGTGGAGGAGTTGCCTGCGCACCTGTTGAAACGGTTTGTTGACGCCCCGAAAATCACGGCGGAGCGGATTTTTCACGCCGCAATGACGGAAAAAGTCGATTTTGTCCTTTTGAGCGGTGAAATTCTTGACTGTTATCAAACCGGCCCCTGGGGACCCGTTTTTCTGGCAGAGCAATTCGAGAAGTTGAATGCCGCAGGAATCCTTGTTTTTTGGGCGGCCGGAAAATCGGACTCCCTGGAACGCTGGCCGAATGAGTTACCAATTCCGAAAAATGTCACTGTTTTTCCCGCCGGACACATCGCGGACCCGTTGTTTCAAAAGGACGGCTTTGCCGTCGCCCGGATTCTGGGAATCAGCCGTTCTGCGGAACGTCAGAGGTTTCGCCCGATGGAGTTCACGCCGGATAACACCGGACTTTTCACCATTGCGGTCGTTCCCGGCAAGATACAACCCGCCCTGCTGAATCATCGCGGTATTGATTTTTGGGCACTCGGCGGAATGTCCAAGCGGCACATGATTCATGGAAGCACCATTTCTTCAGTTTCTTCCGTCGGCGAGACAGGCAGACAGCCGGAGACGGCTCGCACGAAAAAAGTACGCGACGAACTCGTTCGGCCTTCGGTGATTCACTATCCCGGCACGCCTCTTGCCCGAAGTTTCGACCAAACCGGTCATTACGGCGTCTCGCTTGTCACCGTCGATGAAAAAGGAAAGGTCACGGTCACACTGATTCCCACATCGCCGATCCGATTCCTTCAGGAAGAGGTGCGGCTTGATTCCGCGACGGGATTCCATCGATTGAAAGAGGAACTTCGCGACCGGATGATTGCCCACCAGAGTCTTCAGGAAAACTACGACCTGATGATTTCATGGCTCATCGACGGCACTCAGGAGCAGGAAAACGAACTGCGGCGGTCCAAACTGCCGGATGAAATCTGCGAACAGATGCGGAAGGATTTCGGCATGGATGAGCCATACGGCTGGACGGTGTCGGTAAAAACCGCCGTGCCGGAAAATTTTCCGCCGGAATATTATGATCAGGAGACGCTGTTGGGGGATTATCTTCAAAAAATCCGGCAGTTTCAGAATCCTCAGGCGGAGTTGCCGTCGCTGGAGCCGTACCTTTCTCCGGCGGATTTGGCGTCGCCGGGAAAAGAGTCGCTTACCCGGATTGATCCGAAGCAGCGTGACGCATTCCTTCGTCAGGCGGCGGAACTCGGTGTTGATCTTCTCGCCCCGAAATCCAAAGTCGCGAGCCACGACGGGCAGTAGCCTCATGGTCACTGCGTTCCATTCGGTCGCGAGCCGCGACGGGCGGTTTGCTCCCGGCCTCTTCGAGGCGGTCGCTTTCAATAAATAACGTTTCCAACCACTTTCTTTTTGTTCTGTCGGTTGATATCAGTGAGCAACGCGAGCGGGTCATTGCTTCGGAGCGGTAGCTCCATCCGCCTGCCGCGGGAAGCATGCTGCTTCACCGCAGTAGCCTTCGGCCTCCAAGTGGAAAGATTTTCCAACTGACGGCGAACCGAACGCAGTGAGCGTGAGCCTACCGGGGTGCAGCGTCCGCACGCTGCC
>JAISQK010000028.1 GCA_031274255.1 Planctomycetaceae bacterium
CATTCTCTAACAGTTTTTTCATAAAAACCTCTTCTCACAAATTCAAATTGTTGATTGAAAAATCGTAACACTAGGATTCAATGTAATCAATGCGGCCGGAAAAGTCAAGAGACAAAAAAGAAAAAGGAAAAAAATTTTTCAAGAACGCCGCGGCGGGATATTTCAAACCACCATCAATTTTTGACATTTGCGGCTTGTGTTGGATATTTTCCGAGATGACGAGATGAATGGGACAACGCTCAGAAAGTGAATTTCAGCCGCAAGGCAAGCGAGTCGCCCGGGGAAAAGGAAGGCTGGGTGTCATGTTCAAACTTCATTTTGCGTCCGAACAGATAACCGATTTCCGCATTGAATTTATAAGAGTTCTGCGTGGATTCATACCCCAGACAAACCGTATATTCACGGGACATGGCGATATCCGGGCGGCCGAAGACACTCTCAATAGCCCAACTGCCGCCGTTGAATCCGCCGCCGAGGTAAACCCAGTGATCAAAACGCGAACCGCTCACAAAAGTCAGGCGTCTGGCGATTTTGGCTTGCGGAACGGTGAGTTCAAAACGCCAATCCTGACCAGGCGAATAAACCAGTCCGCCGTAAGGAATCACAGGGATGTCGCCACGGTCGAGGTATACCGCTCCGAAAACGATTTTCCAATGGGGATTCGGCGTCCAGTTCATCCCGGCCATGATACCGCACTGCATGGTCTCTTGAGAAGTGTGACCGTCACTTGCATAACTTGGCGAGGCGTAGGTCATAAATGTCCAGTATTTGTTGACCGGTTTCATCCAGCCGACACTCAGACCGGCATTGTAAAGAGATTCCGGTATTTTGCCCGGCCCTTTCCAGTCGAGGTTAGTGTACGTGAAGCTTGGGGTCAGCAGGAAAAAGGAAGGTGTCTTTGTGCGTCCGCACTTCGGCCCCGGCAACCCGAGTGTCACCGCGGCGTTGAAGTCGGTGAGCGCCATGCCGTTGTGACCGATGGCGGGAGTCCAGGAACCGCCGAACGTGACCTGCTGAATCAAACCTTTAGGAGTTTCCGGCGGGAGTCCGTTGGAAGACGGTTTTGAAGTGCCGGTTTCCATGAGACGGCTGACGTAAATATCGTCCTGACCAAACTCACTCTGCGCCAACCGTGACATTTCGTCCTGTGAATTCAGCGGGGAAACATACGGCGACCATACCGAAGCGGAACCTCCGTCTTCCGCGGACACCTGTATGATGAGGCACATGGACAATATTAACACCGATATTATTTTTGTCATAAAAATTTGATGCAAGGGTGTGAGGTTCAAAGGAGTTCTTCCGATTTTCAGTAGTAAATACCGGCACCAAGGAAAAGAGATGTGGACGGGGAATAATATTTTTGACCTGCGGAATACAGTTCCCGGCTGAAAAGACCGCCGATTTCAAAAAAACCGTCGGCGCAAGCGGTCGTCGGATTGCGGAATTCGAGTCCGAGGGAAACACGGATGTCGTTGTAGTCAATGCGCTGAGTCCCTTCCTCCGTTTTGAACGACCAGCAATTCCCGCCGTAATCGGCACGGGCAAATCCCCACCATTCCGTATTGTTACGCTGTGCCAGTTTTCGGGCGACTTTGGGATCGGGAAAAACGAGCCGCCACTCCACCGTGTCGTTCGGACGCCAGAGGAGGCCGCCGGAGGGGAGAAGTTTGACCCGTTCCCGATTCAGATAAACCACCCCGACCGCCACTTCCATTCGCGGATTCAACTTCACATAAACATTTCCGCGTCCCAGCAGCCGGAGACTGTTGCCGTCCACCTTTCGGAGATCGCTGAAGACACCGAATCTTGCCCACAGGTCAAAGCGTACCTGTTCGTTCAATACCGGTTCGATTCCGGCGTCAAGCCACGCGGAATATGCTTGATCACGGATTTTGACGTTTTTTTGGTCGTCCGCATTAAAAAGGGTCAGTCCGAACGACGGCGTGACGTAAACCATGGTGTTTCCGAGGTGCTGACATGGAAACGCAAACCGCGACTGAAGTTTGAGATCGTTGATTCCGAGCGGCTGACTTCCTGTATTGGGAGCGTAATAATATTCGAAAGTGATTTTGTCGAGCATCCGTTTCATTTCGGAGTAGGTGTGACTCATATTACTGCTGAAATCCGGGGACGCCGTACCGCCGGAAGCCGGCGGCGGTGTGAAATACGGTCCGCCTCCCGGAGTCGCGTAAGGGTCGAGGACGGCAGGATTGGCCGGCGGCGGACTGGTTACCGGAGACGCGGCGTTGATCGGAGCGTAACCGGGAGCCGTTCCCGGAGCTTGCGTCCAGTAAATTCCCGGAGCAATGCTTCCGTAAGAAGCGTTATCCCCAAAATACGATGATTCCTCATATGTCACCTGGGCGATTCCGGGCGATTGTTTCGGCTGCCAGTAAACATTCGGAAGCGGGTCCGTGATCGGAAACCGTGATGACGCAGGAAGTGTCACCGGAATTTCCGCCGCCGAATCTGTTTCCGCTGCAAAATTCGCGGCATCGGAGGATGCAGGAGAAAAATCGAGCAGAATCATCTCGCTCATCTCATTTTGCGAAAAGCCCCTGTTTGCCGTGAAACAAAGAAGGACGGCACTGATTAAACAGAGTTGCAAATTTTTCATAGCCTATCGAATCATCGGTTAAAATGAATTTATTACATTATTCATGGCAATTTTTCTGCGAAAAGACACCGCAACAGACCGGACCAATGTTTTGGTGTGAATCCCGCCGTGACAGTTTGTTCGGATTTCGCAGACGGTCTTATCCTCAGTCAAATCAATGATTGACAAAGCATGATCCACTGAAGTCCATGAACGGGATTTGGGATAATACCCAAAAAGAGTGTCCCAATCAAGAGGAATTTCGGCAAGATGCGGACGCGGCTTCCCTGGATGGGACTGCTGTCCCGGTTGGTGACCGGTACCGCAACGGCGGCATGTTGCCCATTTAAATTTCGGAGAGTGGTGACTCAAATAGAGATGAGGTTGATTCCCGCTAATGTGGGAACATGCCGTTCCATCGCAGTATGCCTTCGGCTACGCGGTCGGCTTCCGATGGATCATCTTTTCCAACTACTTTCCTTTTTGTTCTACCGGAAAATACCAGCGACTAACAGGAGCGGGTTATTGCTTCGGAGCGGTAGCTCCATCCGCCCGCCGCGGCGTCGCGGCCCGCCGGAGGCAATGATTCTCTTTCATACTATCATCTCTATTTGTATCAGCACTCTCAAATTTCGCCCGTATCCGGGAAACTTTCGATCCAAGGGAGTCCCCATTGGGCGACAAGACGGAGAAACGGGTCGGGATCAAACTGTTCCATGTTGAAGACCCCTGTGCCGTGCCAGATGTCTTGCAAAATCATGGCCGCTCCCGCCGCCGCCGGAACACCGGTTGTGTAACTCACCGCTTGGGCTCCGGTTTCTCTGTAACACGTCTGATGATCGCAGACATTGTAAATGAAATACGTCTTTTGCCGTCCGTCTTTCTCCCCGCAAATCCGGCAGCCGATACACGTTTTTCCGACCGTCCGCGGACCGAGCGACGCCGGGTCGGGAAGCAGCTTTTTGAGAAACTGGAGCGGAATGATTTCCTTTCCTTCGTACATCACCGGGTCAATCCGTGTCATGCCGACATTTTCAAGAGCCTTCAGGTGCGTAAGATAGGATTGACCGAATGTCATCCAGAACCGCATCCGCCGCACTTCGGGAAAATGCTTAATGAGTGACTCCATCTCCTCGTGATAGAGGAGATAAATGTCTTTCGGACCGATACCTTCAGGAAAATCGAACACTTTTTTGACCGAAAGCGGCTCTGTTTCCTGCCAGCCGCCGTTCTCAAAAAATCGACCTTTGGCAGAGACTTCGCGGATGTTGATTTCCGGATTGAAATTCGTGGCAAACGGATACCCGTGATCGCCCGCATTGCAGTCGATGATGTCCACGGTATCCATGCGGTCAAAGTGATGCTTTTTCGCCCTTGCCACATAAACATTGGTCACACCGGGATCAAAACCGGAACCAAGCAGAGCCATGATTCCCGCTTTCTGAAATCTGTCATGATATTCCCACTGCGGACCGTAACAGAATTTCGCCTCGTCGGGATGTTCATAATTTGCTGTGTCCAGATAATTGACACCGGTTTCAATACAGGCATCCATGATCGTTAAATCCTGATACGGCAGGGCAACATTAATCACAAGATTCGGCTGCACCTCTCTGATTAACGCGGTAAGTTCCGTGACATTGTCGGCATCAACCGTTTCTGTACGGATATTTCTTGGTAAATCCTTTGCAATAACATCACATTTGGATTTTGTACGGCTGGCAAGTGTGACTTCGCCGAAAATATCAGCGTTCTGAGCACATTTAAACGCAACAACACGGCCGACACCGCCGGCTCCGATAATTAGAACACGATTCATTTCTCTCCTTCGATCACTGAAAAAAGGACAGATACCGAACAACCCCGGAAAGTGCCGGGTCAAAAAACAACACTCTTCTTCCCCGAAAATTTCGAGAATTCAGAAAAAAGAAGCATTTTTTGCGCCGCTCCGTCCGCAAGGAAAACACAGTTTTTCCCAAAACGTCCGAACGGCAATCGTTTGCGTATTTGCTGTGACCGAAAAAGTCAGTTGAAACGCAGTTATTTTGAAATGAATACTGCTTCTAAAAACAGTCCATTCATTAAGGAGATATTCTAACAGAATTTTTGTTGCTGAAAAGTCCCGATAGGGAAAGTTTACTGAAAAACAACGGACCGCGTGAGCCAATGACACGGATTGAAATTATGCCGGATTTTTTGCAGGGTGTGCGGATCGCCGCCAGTCCTTCGCGGTCTTTTCGTCCCCGATGTTTTTGTCTGCGTCTTTTTCGATTTCCGGGAGTCCCGTCTCACGCCGGACTCGGTTCGCCTCCTCCAGTGTAATATGGTAAATGCAAATCGAATAACCCGCCGTGTCAACAGGTTCAAAGTTGAGAAAATATCGATATTGCTTTTCCCGGTCGTAAAGATAATTCACACTCAATGCGTACCAGCCGGGTTGCGGATCGTTCGACAACGGCATTCCCTTGGACGGTACTTCCGTCAATTCAAGCGGATAACTGCCCCAATAAGCGACTCTCATCTCGTCAATTTCCGGGTGCGTCTTGCACCAACGCTCCAGATTAAAAAGGTCTTGTCCCCAATCAATATTGCTGTCGAGCAAATGACGCGGTCCGTTCCGCGGTCCGGCATCAAGAATCCATTTGGTCTTCTGCCAAAAAGTTTTCGGCGACTCAGGCGGTTTCGGATAATTTTTGTCTTCCGGTGTCGGCAAAATGGCGGCGAGTTCGTTGAAATAAGACAAACTATGAGGGTAAACCCATAAACTGCTCAACACCGACCACGCCAGTAAAACCGATGCAAGTGTTGCAACAATCGGACGTTTTAACTGAAATGACTTACCGACTTTGCTGATCCAAATGAAAAAAAACGGCAAGGCCGGAATGATGTATCGTGAGTGAACGGAAAAACCGGTTTGACTGCTTACGAAAACGAGTAACACGATTCCCGGCAACAGAATGATCATTTCGTCACGCCATGATGCATTATAACCTTTTTGAAAGAACGTGCAAAAGACGGCAAGCAAGAATAGTCCGATGGTTCCCAACGGTGTTTTGACGAGCAGGGCGTAAAGATAATAATGCCACCAACCGTGTTTTGACCATTCGCCGCGAAGATATGACGGCAAACCGCGTTCAAAGTCGAGACGCTGTGTGTCGATCCCTTGAATGAAATTCGAAGGCAACGGAACCGGAACATAACCGAGCAACGTGCCGTCAAAACGATTTGCTCCGCCGACAGGAACATCCGCAAGGGAATTGCAGCCGGTAAAAAGCATGGTTTGAAAGCGGTAATTCCGAAGCGGTGTCAATGTGCCTTCAAAAAGATAACCCATGTTAATAATGAGAAGACTCATCGCAAACATCACTGCAAATTGTTTGGATTGCTGAAGCCAGTCTTTTTCTGTAAGTGTTCCAATCTCCGGCAATTTGTAGATCAGCCACATGACAATGAAGAGCGGGTAAAAAAATGGCTCTTGCCTATCATCTCTGGTTATTTTATCAGATTTTTGACGATATTCAAGAGGTTTTCCACACGAGGAGGATACCTGAATTCCGTTTCCATTTCAATGGAGGGTAAAGGTTTGAGAAGAACAGCCATTGAACTTGGCAAAACGTCTTTTGGCATAACTCCAAAACGCTTCCATTCCATTGACATGCGACTTTCCTCTTACAAATTCATTCTCATGATGGAACACCCGATAGTGATCGTAACCATTCAAAACCAGTCCGTCGTAAGCTCTCCAACAATCGGTGTGGATGGTGGAACCTTCGAGGATTTTTCCCTGAATGATAGGCATCAAAGCCTCTTTGGAACAATGAGGAACAACCGTCACAAACACCTTGCCTTCCCGTTTGAGAAGGCCGAACACCGGCGTCTTACCCGCCGCGCCGCGTCCCCGTTTACCGCAAACACGTTTCGTACCGAAGTACGATTCGTCAAGTTCAAACTCACCGGTTTCCAACGGACTTTCTTTCAAAGACTGCTGAAAATTCGTTCACGGATTTCCCGGAAATACGAGTTCACCGTGTTCCGGTTCACCCCCGAAATCAGCGTCATCGCCAGCAAGGAACAGGCGGAGGGTGTCGGTCAGGTGAGTCTCGGACTCCAGCAGATTGATTCGGTGGTTCAGCAAAACACGGTTTCCGCCGAACAATCCGCCAGTGCGTCCAACCAGATGAGTACGATGGCGTCCAACCTGCAAAAAATCGTCGGCTGGTTTCAGTTGCGTTGAGAATGCTCGCCGCGAACCGCGGCAACACGCTGTGCCATCGCAGCCGTGAAGCTCCGGCAGGCGGCAGACTCCCGCACCTTTGGCGATGGCCGCTTTCTGACGGCTCCTCTTTCCGCCGGAAAGAGAAAACGAATAAATGAATTATCCGTCTCCGCGAGACTCTTGAGAACAGACCGTATCAGTGATATAATATCCGGTAATGTGTCGGAATGTTCCGTCCAATCACGATTAAAACGAGAGGAAAAGAAAATGTTACGAATTTTTACAGTCATTGCGTTTTTACTGTTGACACCTGTACTGTTTGCCCAGGAAGACGCCGATTTTTTCAAGCCGATTCCCGGTTCGCGGACAAGCGGCCCGTTCACCTTTGAAGTGCGGGAAAACAAGACGATCCTGCTCAAGGATGCGGAGCAACCGGTATTGGGTTATGTCTATGATGTGATCACCAACGAGTCCGTGCCGGAAAAGGAAGCGAAACGCCGGACACGCGGTTGTTACATTCATCCGCTTTTCGGACTCAACGGCGAGGTCTTCACAGACGATTTTCCGAAAGATCATTACCACCATCACGGTGTTTTTTGGGCATGGCCGCATGTTCAGATTGAGGGGAAAAGTTACGATCTCTGGACGGACAACACGGACATGGAACAGCGGTTCGTTGCATGGAAACGGATCGAAACAAGCGGCAAGACCGCACTTCTGGAAGCGGAAAACGGTTGGTTTGTCGGAGACAAAAAAGTGATGCGGGAAACCGCTTTGATTGAAGTTCACCCGAAGCAAACCGACTCGCGGGCCATTGACATCACGCTTTCCTTCACACCGGTTGACCATCCTGTTGTTCTGCGCGGTGCCGAAGGGAAAAGTTACGGCGGTCTCGCGATTCGCTTCAAAGCCGGCAAAGATTCCAACGGCAGGGATTTTTCACAAATCATTGTTCCGAACGGCGTCACCCGGGAGGATTTGCCGGACACCCCGCTGGCCTGGGCGGATTTCAGCTCCTATTTCAGCGGTCGAAAATCACTCAGCGGGACAGCCGTTTTCATCCCGAAGACGCATCCTGACCATCCGCCGACATGGTTGACCCGGCATTACGGGGCACTCTGCATCGGTTGGCCCGGCGTCAAAGACCGGACTTTTGAGCCGGGCAAAACATTCACCCTTTCCTATCGGATCTGGATTCATCAGAACGAAGCGGACCTCGACAGGCTGAAAAAGGAATATTCCGCTTTTACGGAACCGTTTGCCGCGACCCCGGTCCTGTAGCGGGAAAAACCTTCTCTGAAAACCTGTCGAATCGTGCTTCTCTAAAACCGCAGCCTTGCCGGGCTGCTTTATCTGTTCTTACGGGAAATTCCAATCGGTTTGAGCGGACCGTTCTGAAAATTTTCTCAAATTGCTCTTTTCCCGGAGGACGGTATTTGTTATTCTTCCCGTTGACCGTCATCAATGAAACGGATCCGCATCTCCGCTCCATCCGGCGGAGAGATTCCGCGAGACGGCGGCTTTGAAGAGAACGAAACGTCGTGTTTGACCTGTCCCGGTCAAGGGAACCAAGAAAAAGAAGAACGAAACATGTCCTACGGATTATACCTTTCCGCGGAAGGCGCCCATGCTCAGAATTACCGGCTGGAGACCATTGCCAACAATATTGCCAATGTGGACACGCCCGGTTTCAAGCGGGAACTTGCCGTACAACAGGCACGTCATACGCAGCGGATTGAGTATGGTCATGACGCGCCGGATTCCGGCTCCATGAACGATGTTTCCGGCGGCGTGCTCACCATCGGAACGCTCACGGAGATTCAGAAACAGGGAACGTCGATGGTGACCGGTGAAAAAACCGACATGGAAATTGTCGGGGAAGGGTTCTTTCTTGTGCAGCACATGCAGACAGGGGAACAGTTTCTCACACGTGCCGGTCATTTCCAGAAGCTGCCGGACGGACGGCTTGTCACGCACAGCGGCTCGACGGAATTTGCCGTTTGCGACATGAACGGCCAACCGATTGTGATGACGCCGGGGGAAAACTGGGACTGGGACAGCAACGATGCCGGGGAAATTGTCGAGGCGGGCGTCCATACACCGGTGGCGCTGGTCGTTCCCCAAAACTACGCCAAAATGGTCAAACAGGGAAAGAACATGTTCAAAAGCGAGGAAGGCTTCACACCGGTGGACACCGGAAACCGCAAAATCAAACCGCGTCACCTGGAAGGTTCCGCGGTGGACCCGGCGGCGGAAATGGTCGAACTCATTGCGGCGTCACGGTTGATTGAGACCAACTTGAAAATGGTTCAGCAACAGGATGACATGACAAACGGACTCATCAGTAAAGTGCTGCGGGTTTCATAAATGAATTAAGGAGAAAGAATCATGTGTTTGCAAACATTGTACACTTCGGCGACGGGAATGATTGGGATGGAAACCAAGCTCAACACCGTGGCCCATAACATTTCCAACATGGAAACCACCGCGTATAAAAAGCAGCGGTGCAACTTTGAAGATTTGTTTTACGACCATCTGAAGTATCCCGGCATGGACCTCAACGGCGGTCCGTTCACGGCCACCGGCATTTCCGTCGGCGTGGGAACGCGGGTCAGCAGCATTCAGTCGCAGTTCACGCAGGGGGCGCATCAGCAAACCGACCGTGAGCTGGATGTGAGTATTGCCGGAGAAGGGTTTTTCCGTATTCAGGACGATCTTTCCGGTGAGATTCTCTACACACGGTCCGGCAACTTTTCCCGCGCGGATGACGGACGGCTCGTGCTTGGTTCGGGACATATCGGCCGCGCGCTCGACCCGGAAATTGCGATTCCCGAAGATGTCACCGCCATTCAGATTTCCCAGAGCGGTGAAGTGTTCGTGAAAGATGTTACCACGGCGGAGCTGCAAAACATCGGACGGATTCAGCTCACGATGTTCACCAATCCCGAAGGTCTGCTTCGCGTCGGCGAAAATCTTTATCAGGAAACCAACGCGTCCGGGCCGGCGCTCGACGGCGAGCCGGGCGAAAACGGTTACGGGATCCTCAAACAAGGTTCGCTGGAAATGTCGAATGTGGAGCCGGTCAACGAACTGATCGACATGATCACCTCGCAGCGTGCGTTTGAGCTGAACAGTAAAGTGACACAAACCGGCGATCAGATTCTGCAAACCGTCGTGAATCTGAAACGTTAATCGCGAGCCGCGGCGGGGCAACGTGCCGTTGCATCGCAGCCGGGAAGTCACGGCGGGCAGTAGCCTCCCAGCCTTTTTAAGGCGGTCGGCGTTC
>JAISQK010000343.1 GCA_031274255.1 Planctomycetaceae bacterium
TTTGGGGATCGGCGTTTGGATGTCTTTGTTCCATCAGACAGCTTACATTCGGTTGTCCAATGAGAGCGAAGACATTCCGTCGCCAACGTAGCACGTTGGGTCGCACTTGCCTCCCGGCTGCGCGATCGGCGTTCATTGTTATCTTCTTCCCGTTTTTCTATTCATTGATACCAGCGACTAACAGGAGGCAGCATGCTGCTTCACCGCGGTACGCCTTCGACCTCCAACAGTAAAGATTTTTCCAACTGATGCCGACCGTCTCGCAGAGACCGGGAGCAAACCGCCCGCCGGGGCTTCCCGGCAGGGGTGCAGCGGTTTACCGCTTCCCGAAGGAGGCATTTCCCTTAAAATGATAGAGAGTAAATTTTTTGTCCTATTGGATTCTATTAAGAAGAGATGGGATTCATTAAGATTCCTGTTTCTTTCTATTAAATAGGAGAAGGAATTAATTAAGGGACTAAAGGGATGCTGTTCAGAACTAGCGAAATCCAATATAATAGACCTTTCATTCCTTTAATATTCAATGGAGTCAGGGATTGATGATGTTGGATTCCGGTCCTAGGAAGCGTGATTCATTAAGATATTAAAGGAATGCCTCCGGCGGGCAGCGGTAGCCCGCTGCACCCCTGTAGGCTCCCGGCCTCTTCGAGGCGGTCGCCCTCCGATGGAAAATCTTCACCATTGGAGGCCGAAGGCATACTGCGGTGCAGCAGCATGCTGCCTCGCGTTGCTCGCTGGAGTCAACAGGCGGAAAAACGTTTTCATCGGAAGCCGAACGCGAAGCCGTGAGGCAAGTGCGGTGCAGCGTGCTACGCTGCCGGTTCGCCCTCCGATGGGAAATCTTTTCAACGAATCACTTGGAACACAAAATAAAAGTTGAGAGGAGAAAAATAGGAAATCCGTATCAGAACACGTCAACAATCATTTCCTCAAACTCTTTCGGAAGGTTCGGCGTCAGGATTTCGTAACCGGTCTTCGTGACCAAAACCTCGTCCTCAATGCGGATGCCGCCCCAGCCCGGAAGGTAAATCCCCGGCTCCACGGTCATGACGTTGCCCGGCTCAAGAATGTGCGACGAAACCGTGTTGAAACGGGGATTCTCGTGGATCTCCCTCCCAAGACTGTGCCCGAGACCGTGTCCGAAAAACCTGCCGTAGCCGGCATCGGTGATGATCCCCCGCGCCACGGCGTCAATGTCGGAACAGATTTTTCCCGGAGCCACCGCCTCAATCGCCGCCTTGTGGGCCTTGAGAACAATGTCGTAGATCTTGCGGAGTTTGGCGGAAGGCTTCGGAGCGGTAATGAGGGTCCGTGTGTTGTCGCTCATGTATTTGTTGACGACAGCCCCCCAGTCGATGAGGAGAAGCTCGCCGTCCCCCACTCTGCGGCCGCCGGGAACCGCGTGACAGCGTGCCGCCCAGGGTCCCGCCGCCACAATGGACGGAAAAGAAGTCCCCTCCGCTCCGAAAAGCTTCATCTGCGTTTCCAGATGGTTCCGAACGTCAATCTCCGTCTGCTCCGCCCGAAGTGCCGCTTTCGCCGTCTCAAAGGCCCGCTTGGCCGCTTTCGCCGCCTTTTTCATCTCCTCGATTTCCCACTTGTCCTTCACCATCCGAAGTTTCTCCACGAGTCCGCTCAGCGGAACAAATGTCCGGCCGTCCAGGGCTTCCGCGAATTTTCCCTGCACCGCAAGCGTCATGGAATCCGCCTCGACCGCAAGCGGCCTGTTCCCCTTCAAAAGCTTCTTTACCGCCTGTTCCATCGGCTCCGAACCGGACCGGATGAAAGCGGACACGTCGGGACACTCGCCGGCAATCTGCTCCTCGTAGCGGAAATCACTGAGGAGAATTTCCTCATTTCCGGCAAGAAGGAGATAACTGTCGTCTCCCGAAAAACCCGTCAGATAGGAGACGTTCACAAAATTCGTCACAAGAACGGCGTTGATTCCCTCCTTCTTGAGAAGGCTTCTGAGATTGTTCCGACGTAACTGAAAGCGGTTGCTCATTTCAAATTTCCTTTCCAATGCCCGATTCATCGCGGGATTTTCCACACTTTAAACGGTGTCACCAGACAAAACGGTTAAAACAGGGTATAATTAATGACTCCCCCGATTCTCGGCGGTCACCTTTTTCCAAACCGTCATTATCGTATTTATTGTGTATCCTTCAAGCCCTCAAATCCTCCTCCGTTCAAGATCAATTTTCCCCTCATGGTTCAGGTTCCGTTTCCGATCCTTTGTCAATCGTGCCATTCCCGGCTCCTGGTGCGGAATCAGGAATGGATCGGTCAGATTTTGGCCTGCCCGAAATGCGGAAGCATGGTTCTCATCGAAGCCCCCGCCGGAACGCCCTCGGAACCGCAACCCGTTCCGCCCGTGTTGTCCACTCCGCCGGTTCTTCCTGAAGCCGCGCCGGAAGACTCCGGGGAAAATTCTGACACGGACTCGCCGCAACCGGAAACTCCGCAGGAAATTCCGCCGCAGCCGCTTGTCAGACGGACAGCGGTACGTTCTCCGGTACAGAATCTCCTGAGGATTCTGATTCCGGGATTGTCGCTGTCGGTGATCCTCATTTATCCGGTCATCTCTTTTCTCGGAGGTTCCCCGGCCCAGATCGAAAAACCTCAGCTCGTAGATGTTGTTCCAACTCCGCAAAATACGGTTCCTTCTGAAAGTGTTCCCGCAACGGAAACTCCGCCGGTTTCTACGGAGGCCGCGGAAACGCCGGAAGGAAATGCCTCGGAAACACCATCGGACAACACGCCTGTTCCGCCGGATGAGCCGCAAATCGCCGCGAAGCCGGACACGTCTGACACTCCGAAAGCGGAACCGGAAGGTGATGGAACCAATACCGGAATTGATGAGGAAACCGATGAGGATGACGGAATTGTCGTCCTGGAGACTCCCGAAAATCCGGCCCAGATTGTCCCGGCGATGGAAATCGACATCCACAAGCAACTTCAGGTTCCGATTCATAAAATAGAGGTTCCCAATGTTCCGCTGATTGATGTGATTCGGGTGTTTTCCCAATTGGTTGCGGTGCCGGTCAAACTGGATGTCGATGAACTTCGGGCGAGACATGTTTCGGTGAACACCCCTGTGACGTTTTCGCTGGAATCGGTCACCGGTGCGGACGTGCTTACCGCGATTCGGGAAAAAACGCGGCTCAAGGCGAATTTCGGAAAAGGTTACATCACACTGACCTATCCCGATGACGAAAAAAACCGTTATTTTGAAAAGGAATATGATGTTTCCCAACTGGCGGAACTCGCGGAAAAATCGCTCACGCCGGAACAGATTCTCCAGTGGACCTCGCGGCTGATCACCCCGGAGTTGTGGGAGGTCCACGGCGGTCAGGCGAAAATCGAGGTTCGCGGAAAAAACATCGCCGTCTATCACCACACACTCGGACAGGATCAAGTGGAACGGTTTCTTCTGGCACTCCATTTCATGCGCGGTCTGACGCCGAAAACCTCGCTGACACCGGAGGAAATCGCGCCGGAAGCTCTCGGCTGGGACCCGCTTTGCCGTAAAATCACGCTGAATTACTATGAACCTGTCCCGCTGAAAACCATCCTCCGGGTGCTGGAACGGAACCGGAAAATACGCATTCTTGTTGATGAAGAGTCGCTCTTTGAAGTGGGACTTTCCCAGGAAAGCAAAACCAGCGTCCGTATCAATAACGGCACGGTTGACCGGATTCTCAATGAATTACTCGTTACACTTGGTCTGACGTACCGCATTGTGGAAGAAGATGTTATTGAAGTGACGACCTTTGAAGCGGCGGCGGAACATCCCACCGTGGAACTTCATCGGTATCCGGCACCGGGCCATGACCGGACACCGGAAGAACTTCTCAAGACGATTCAGCGGGTTTTCGGTCAGGAAAGCTGGACGCCGCCGTCCGGGGGAACCATCGTGATTGACGCGGATTCCGATCTCTTTCTTGTCCGGCAGTCGCAACCGATTCAGCGTGCCATCCGTTCATGGCTTGGCGAACTTTTGAACGCACGGAAACCGCTGCCTTCATCGGAAACAGAGACTCCGCCGGAAGAACCATCCGAATCGGCGAATTAGGTTTTTGCGGTCAGTGAAGAACGATAAAGACGGTAACGTGCGACAAGTTTTTGAGCAATACGGCAGGCCGTAAATCCGCAGCAGACTCCGAAAAGACTTCCGAGGACATCTTCCGCAAAATCCGCCAGCTCCAGTGTCCGCGGCGGCTCAAAATACTGAATGATCTCGGAAATCATGCCGAAAGCACACATCCACAACAACGTCGCAAAAAATTTCGGACGGTACTGGGAAATATAGGTAACGAACGCAAGACAGGAAAACATGACAAGATGTGTACCGCGTTCCGGAATATGCGGACGATATCCGAGCCAAAATAGCGGGTTCGGCGAAAATAAAAGATACATGGCACCTCCCCAAGCCAGAAGTGTCATGTAAAAAACCAATGACCTTATATATTTTATCATCAAAAATTCTGGTATTTTACTCAATTTTATCTGCAAAATAATATTCTGAAGGATTTTTACGCAAAGAGGTTGCTATTTACGTTCCATCCGGTAAATTTGTTTTAGTATACCATGCGTTTCATTTTTCGATAGAGAATAACTCACGGAAAGGAAATTTTTCATGCTAAAATTCCGTATTTATGCAATTACCGTTGTTTTATTCGGAGAATTTATCATGCCATCTTATGCATCCGACCCAAACTATGACGAATCCAAAGTACCGGAGTACACATTACCGGACTCGCTTGTGATGCGGAATGGGGAAAGAGTCCATTCCTCTGAAATGTGGACCCAAAAACGCCGCCCGGAAATCTTGCACCTCTTTAGGGAAGAAATGTTTGGGAAGACACCGAAATATCAACAAAATACGATGGATTCGGAAATTGTAGAAATGAAGGAAAATACGCTGAATGGAAAAGCTCATCGTTTGCAAATCCGGCTTTATCCAATCAAAAACAATCACTCTTTTCCTATTACCATACTTGCTTATATTCCGCAAAATACCTCTGAAAAAGTTCCGGCTTTTTTTGCACTGAATTTCAAAGGAAATCAGGCTGTCACAACGGACAATGAGGTCATTCCCTCAATATCAATGGGGTATGATCCGAAGTTCAAGGGAAAACCGCAGGAAGAAATCCTCCGCGAGCTTACGGAACATCGCGGCGAAACGGCAAGCCGTTGGCCGATTGAAATGATACTTGACCGAGGTTACGCCTTCGTGACCGCCTGTTATTACGACATCGACCCGGATTTTAATGACGGTTTTCAAAATGGCGTGCATCCCGATTTTTACGTGCCTGGTCAGACCCAACCGGCTCCCGACGAATGGGGAAGCATCGCGGCCTGGGCTTGGGGACTTTCGCGGATTCTCGATTATTTCGAGGGAGCGGAAAAAGGGGAAGGGGAACTCACTCACCGGATTGACCCCCAAAAGGTTGCTGTTTTTGGACACTCGCGGCTCGGCAAGGCGGCACTGTGGGCAGGAGCGTCGGAGGAACGGTTTGTATTAGTGATTTCAAACAATTCCGGCTGCGGCGGAGCGGCTCTTTCCAAACGTGCGTTCGGTGAAACGGTCGGACGAATTAACACAGCGTTTCCTCACTGGTTTTGTGAAAATTTCAAGAAATACAATGAGAATGAATCGGCTCTTCCTTTCGATCAGCATGAATTGATCGCTCTGATTGCACCGCGTCCGGTTTACATCGCGAGTGCTTTGGAAGACCAATGGGCAGACCCGAAAGGGGAATTTCTGGCGGCACAATATGCGTCGCCGGTATACGAGCTTTTGGGAACCGATGGTTTCGCAGGGACCGCGGAAATGCCGGAGCCGAATCATCCGGTCGGCGGTACGATTCATTACCACATCCGCACAGGGAAACATGATGTCACCCCTTATGATTGGCGGCAATATCTCGATTTCGCCGACAAATATCTCAAACCATAAGGAACCGGACCTTATTAAAGCACATGAATCCGGTACCCGAACTCATTATCCCGTAATCACTTGAAATCTTGTATTTCCTAACTTTATCGGATATAGTATACAAAGTCAAGAGAGGAATCCATGGACGATTATCATTTACCGGAACACGAGAGAGTGTCATTGAAACGGCTTCATAAGACCCTCAAAGTCAAACGGGAAGCCGATAAGGTGAAGGCAATCTATCTCCTCGGCTCCGGCTAGGTGGTCAAATGGACTGCCGAAGCCCTCGACCTTGACACCCAAACAGTCCGCCAATATTTTCTTGATTATAAAAATCAGGACAAGCGAATCCGGAAAACAAGTGAGTGGGGCAAACTTCATGACACCGGCAAAGAATCGCCGCTGAGCCAAGATCAAGAGCAAGCACTCTCGCAGCATCTCGACGACAATCTTTATCAACGCTCGTAAGAGATGATTTTATACATCAGGAAAAAATACCAAGTGGAGTACTCGTCGAGCGTCGTAAAAAAATTGCTTCATCGTCTTGGTTTTTCGTATAAGAAACCGAAAGCGGTGCCGGGCAAACTTGATCCGCACTTGCAAGAGTTGTTGATTCGCAAGTATCGCTGGCTTCGGAAAACGCCGGGCGAAAACGATGTGATTCTGTTTGCTGATGCCGTGCATCCGACTTGTCAGATGATTGCCTCCTACGGTGGGATGAAGAAGGGCAAAGAGAAAGAGCTGCAGACCAATAGCGGTCGGGAAAGAGTGAACATTATACCGAAGCCTATTGCAAATTCCTGTTGACTGTTTTGTTGTAAAATGTTACAAATTGTCGGCCCCCCATGGGCCCCAATCAGAACAACAATCATGGACGACTTCAGACTGACAAGCAAACAAATCGCGTCGCTCAAGACGCTGCATCGACTTCAGCGTGACCGCAAGAAA
>JAISQK010000046.1 GCA_031274255.1 Planctomycetaceae bacterium
TCGATTTTCCGGTAACATTTTGGAATCACTGCCGATTTTCATCGCAAGTCCACAAAATCCGATAGACCCATTCGGTAACGTATATCCGTTACCGAACAGGTCTCTGTTTTTGATAGAATCAGTATTTTTACATCGGCTTTTGGCTCATCTGAAACAAGATCAATCAATTCCCCCGCAAAAAAACGCTCTGGAACCCCAAAAAAGGGCATAGAGAAAAGGTCTATTACAAAATGAGAGCAGTGCGAACAATGCACTTGATAAACAACGTCCCTGGAAGATTTATTGAACGGATTCAGAGAAGATCAGGAAGAAATTTCACAACACAGAAGACAGGAACGAATGATTCGCTGACATAAAATCCATTCCTGTTTTGCAGGACATTTCCCGAACCGCCGCCGCAGCAACAAACGGCGTTGGAAACGGCACAAACCGTATGCGGGTCAATCATTCGGTACGCGGCGGCTTTTGCCCAAGTGTTCTTTCGACTTTCTTTTCCAACGGTATTTCAGGAAGCGTTTTTTCCGTAAAATGGACATGAGAATCGGATTCATCATGTTTTTCATGTTCTTCCGCGAGCTTGTCCGAATCTTTCTTAATTCGGAAACAGCAGCACGGGGCGCCGTCAAGACGGTAGCGAAACCGCTCCACTTCAGAACCGACAATTTTTTCCATGGAGAGTTTGTCGATTTCACAAAGGAAGCTTGAACCGTCAAACATGGAAATGAACGGACAATTGAGTTTTTCAAACACCGGAACGCCGTCTTCTTCGTGATAATGACCAAGATGTCCGCTCCGGCAAAATTCATTGGAAAATTCTTTGAGCCGTTCTTGAGGAGTTGATGCCGTCATTTTGGCGGAAAAATAATTGGCAATATCCTGCGCGACTTCTTTGCAAATGAGATTGACGGTTTCCGGTCCGCAATATTTCTGAACCGCCCGCCAGATGGCGGGAACCACCACATCCTGATTTCCTTCAAACAGATGTTTCATCGCTAAATTGGTGGCCGAATAGAGGTAACGAGGCCGACCGCGACCGTCAAGCCGTTCCATTTGTTGAACAACGTATCCGGCAGTGATCAGTCCATTGAGCTGTTCGGAAATCGCTGTCCGGGTCACCCCGGTGGATTCAATCAACTCGGCAATGCTGCGGGGAGGGTGGCCTATCAGCAAACGCATGATACGCAAACCGACCGCGCTAACGGTATATTTAGTCACGATATTCTATTCTTTCTCTTCAAAAGAAACACTCTGTAATTTTTACTCCTTATTATATAGAATTTACCTCATGTTATCTTTTTTGCAATAGCATAAGACTATTTCGGACGGAATAATAGAAAGCGGCAACAATAAAAATTAAAATTGTGGGAAAAACAGGATTTTATGAAAAAAATCGCCTTCAAAATCAAGGCAAAATTCATAAAAATTTTATTCTGACCGCCGGATAGCAGGGAGAATATTGAGTCCATCTGTAAAAGAAGGTAGATTAGAGGAAATCGTTTTTCTTTTCGTTAAGTTATTGTTTTAGAATTCTTTTGGGGCGTCGTATTTTTTGTTAGAAATATTCAAAAATGACAGTTTTATCACCTTCAGGGCGACATGTTTGGGAAGAGTCCGTGCTGATAGGGGACCGGTTGGAGCGATGGGGGGAAACCGCTCCGAATTGGGAACCTTCACTGCGGTGTCAGAAGCGAACCCGCGATTTTTCGCGGCAGATGTCGGAAAAGCGGCAACGGTTGAGTCTGCCGGTCATTGTGGCGCTGCTTGGCGGAACCGGCACGGGAAAAAGTTCCCTGATCAACGCCCTTTTGGGGCAAGCGGCGGTAAAAACGGGAAATAGACGTCCCACGACCAACAATCCGGTTATGATTTGCCGTCCCGATCTGAATCCGCAGGAATGGGGCATTGACACTTCCGTCATAGAGATTTTGAAAAGCGATTCTCCGGCACTCGACCGGCTCGTTTTGCTCGACTGTCCCGACCCGGACACCACCGAGGATGCGGCTCTCAAGGAAACCAACCTGGCCCGGCTCCGAGAAGCGGTTCCGCTTTGCGATGTTTTGCTTGTTTGTGCCACACAGCAAAAATACCGGGACCACAATGTTCTGGATGAGCTGGCACGTACCGCTCCGGGGGCAAGACTCCTTTTCGTCCAGACGCACGCGGCGAAAGATGTGGACATTCGGGAAGACTGGCTTCGGGTGCTCCGCCAACATTACGAAACCGGCAGAATTTATTTCGTTGATTCCCGCGACGCTCTGAAAGCCGCGGAAGAAGGGACACCGCCGGCGGAAGCGAACCATGCCGGAGACTTTGCCGACCTTCACCGTCTGCTCACCATGGAACTTTCGGAGGAGACCGCTCTGCGAATCCGCGAGGCGAACTATGTGGATCGTGCGGAACAGGTGATGTCTCTTTGCCGGGAAGACCTGAAACAGCATCAGGAGCCGATGGACCGTCTGAAAACGGAGATCGAGGAAGAGCGTCAGAAACTGGGAAAAAATCTCACCGGCAAAATGCAGCAGGAACTGAAAAACGACCGGAAACTCTGGGAAACGCAGTTGATTCAGGAAGTGGCCTCGGGCTGGTGGTTCAGTCCGTTTTCGATCGTGCTGCGCGTGTATCTGTTGATTGCGGACATCGCCGCCTTTTTTTCCTCCTTCCGGAAGCTTTCCCCCGTCGGGCGTGCCATGGGAAAGCTCTCCGACACCATCACCGCTCTGACGCCGGATTCCCTGGAAAAGGTGAACGGTTTGGTTTGCTGGAACACGATTGATCTGCAAAAGACCGCCTTGAGTCTTCCGGCCTATCTTCACCAGGCGGGGCTTTCCGGAGAACTTTGTTCCAAAGAGGTCCTGTGGAACGAAGCGAACGAAGCCGGCAGACTGTTTCTCGCCGGTTTGTCGGAGAAAGTCCGCGAAGTTTGTTCCCAACTGGCCAAACGCCGCAGAACAAGAATGGTACGGATGGTCGCGGAAGTGATTCTGGGAATCTTCCTGATGACGGCACTCTGTTTTTCCGCCAAAAATTTCTTTTACGATATTTGGACACGTGAGACCGCACTCCTCGGTCTGAATCATTATGCGGTTCTTCTGATCTGGTTCGGCATTCTCGGAACACTGCTGCTTGGCGTGTTCCTTTTTGTGATCCGGCGGGGACTGGACGGCGAAATTCATACGACGGTGACGGCATTGATTCGCGAACACGTGCTGGACATTCTGTTTCTCGATATTCTGAAGATGTTGCAAGCCATCGACCGGTTCCGGGAAGAATTGACGGTGTTGTCGGAACAGGTGAAGGAATTGAACGAAGTGTCGTCGAAACTGGACCGTGACCTCGGTCATCGCAAACTCGGATGAAAGGAGGCAACGGTCGCACGCTGCACCGCCAACGTAGCACGTTGGATCGCAGCCGGGAAGCTCCGGCGGGCAGCAACATACAGTTGCCTTCGGCCCCCAAGTGGAAAGATTTTCTAACCACTTTCCTTTTATTCCGCCGGAAAATACTAGTGTACTGTCTCGTTGATAATTTGCATAATTGTGTCCAGCTTATGCCTCTAGAATCTCAAACTTAGGATAGAGCGACGCCAGCCTTTCCCGGGCGTCTCCAATCGAAAAATG
>JAISQK010000152.1 GCA_031274255.1 Planctomycetaceae bacterium
ATTTTAGAAGACAAAACGATGAAAACACGATTTGATTTAATCACAACAGTTCTTTTGGTTTTGAGTTTGACCGGATGCGGAAGAACGAACGTTCCGCCGGATTTGCCGAAACTTGTCTCCTGTCAAATCACGGTGCAACAGGAAGGAAAACCTCTTGTTGACGCGTCGGTTTCTCTTGCACCGCAGGACGGTTCCAAGTGGAACGCGACGGGAAGCACCAATGAACGAGGGATTGCGGAGATGTTCACACACGGAATGTATCGAGGTGTCGCGGAGGGGAAATACAAGGTGGTCGTTTCCAAAAACGAGTCCACCAATCCGCCGCTTGCTCCGACCGGTCAGCCGCAGGAAAAGCAGAAACATTTCACACTTGTTGAAGAGATTTACGGAGACCCGGTCAAAACACCTCTGGAAATTGATGTGGTCAAGGGAACAATAGAATACTCCGTTGATTCCGGGAAAGCGATCAAAAAACAACTTCCGGACAGATGAGACATAAGGCGACAGTGATCAAGATTGGTACTCAAGCCGCTTTTCCGGCGGCGACCGTGTCGTTAAAAGGTTTGGCGGCGTTGCCGGCAAGGGATAATTCCCCGTTTTCGCCGACATCCACAAACCGCACGGAAATCGGAATCGACACACCGGAATCCTGCATTGTGATGCCGTAAATCGTGTTGGCAACGGCCATTGTCTTTTTGGAGTGCGTAATAATCAAAAACTGCGTCAGACTTTCAAATTCTTTGAGGACACGGGCAAAACGGTCTATGTTCGACTCGTCGAGTGCGGCATCGGCTTCATCAAGAATACAGACCGGACTCGGCCGGAACCGGAAAAGTGCCAGCAGCAATGCAACACAAGTCAACGTTTTTTCACCGCCGCTTAACAATGTGATGCTTTTCAAATCCTTTCCCGGCGGACGGGCCACGATTTCGACGCCGCTTTCAAGCGGATGCTGCGGGTCTTCCAGAATCAGTTCCGCATGTCCGCCGCCGAAAAGTTTCTGAAAGATACTGCAAAAATGCGTTTTGACTCCTTCGAATGTTTCCTCAAACAGCCGTTGACTGTCCAGGTTGATCCGATCGATGATTTTTTCGATGTTCCGCTTGGCATTGAAGAGGTCGTTGTACTGATTGGAAAGCGTTGTGTACCGTGTTTCAAGACTTTCGAGAACCTCAATCGCTTCGAGGTTGACGCTTCCGAGTTTCTGGATTTTTTCACGGAGCTGCTCGATTTCCTGCTGATAATTCTCAGGAATTTCCGCTTCGGAACCGCCGCCGTGATGTACGGCAAGAATCGGCTGAGACGGTTCCCAATCGGTGATGTCAACCTTGTAATCGTCCATGATCCTCTGCATGATTGCTTTACTCTCCTGCTGCAAACGCTCGGCCTCAAGCTGTTTGAGATGCAGCGAGGAATGGAGTTTGTTGTGTTCCTGCTGAATCCGTTTCAATTCCGTGTTCGCCGCCGTCCGCATGACAAGGGTTTCGGCACGGTTTTTCTCCTCGGCAAAGGTCGCCTGTTCCAGAATCTCCTTATCATAGTACAGTCGGCAAAGTTCCGATTCCCGGTTCAAAATCGCCAGGGAGGTTTGATCGTGCCGCTGTTTCAAAACAGTGAGCCGCTGACGGTTCTCAACGAGAATATCCGTCCGTTCCTTCTGGCTGGCCATAATCTGCTTGCGCATGTCCTTGAGAAACTCAAGCCGTCCTTCGCTTTTGGCGAGTTCGATTTTGGTATTGGTGAGCTTCCGGTTCTGTTCGCGCCGCAAATTCTCCTGTTCCTCCGTTTCTGTCCGAACCTGTTCCAATTCCGACTCCCGCTGCGTGATCCTTGCGTCGATTTCCTCTTTCTCGAGAAGTGTTTTTTCCATCTCCTGCGTCAGATTTTTCTGCTGCGTGTCGAGGACCGCCGCCTCCTCTTCGAGAACCGCCGCTTGATTTTTCATCCGTTGAAGCTGTTCGGTGAGTGCCGTCCTCTTGATACGCAGCGACTCCAGTTCGGAGATTGCCTGCTGACAATCCTGTGAAACCGATTCCAAGATTTGCTCGTCTTCCGTCAGACGCTTTTGTAAAACGTCCTGATTCAGTTCCATGTCACGGATCATCGCGATTGTCCGTTGCGACTGTTCTTCAAGCGTCCGAAGTTCACTGCGCCGCGAAATCAGCCCGGAAACTCCATGCAGCGGTCCGACAATCAGCGTTCCGTCCGCCGCAAGATATTCTCCGGAAACGGTCAGAAAGTTTGTCCGTCCGTCACATTCCCGATACAGTGTTTTTGCGGCGGCGAGCGACTCCACAATCCATGTTTTGCCGAGCAATCGCAATGCCAGCCCGGAAAACGCCGGGTCGGTTTCCACGAAACGGTCTGCGCGGCCGTGGACACCGGTGCGGCCGTCGAACTGCGGACCGCGTGCCCATTGAAGTTCCGCCGATTTCGATTCCAGCCAGAGAAAACCGACACGTCCCGGCAACTGACCTGCCGAACGTTCAATCACACGGATCATTTCCGTTTCAGGGGAAACCACGACATACTGTGCCGCCTGTCCCAGTGCCATCTCAATCAGCGACGCCGCCTCGACATGAACACGGAACAGATCGGCCACGAGTCCGTGAACATAACGATAGGGGCTGTCCGGTGTCCGCGGTTTTCGCAAAATCTCTTTCACGCCGGGACTCAAGCCTTCATGCCGTTTGAGAAGTTCCTGTAAGACCGCCGTCCGCTCCGCCTGACCGCTCTGTTTCTGCTTCTGGTCCTGAAGAGAGTCCCGAAGTGTCTCAAATTCTTCCTGATGAGCCAGTTTTTGAGCCTTGACCGCCTCAAGCTTTTCACGCTGATGAGTCGTCTTTTGTTCGAAAAGAGTGATCCGCTCCTGAAATTCGGCCGCTTTTTCCGTCAATTCACGGATTTGCTGAAGCATCAACTCCCGTTTTTTCGTGTTCTGTTCATGTGTTTTGAAAAGTTCCGTCTGCCGCGACTCAAAACCGCTGATTTCTCCCAAGAGCCGGCTGCTCTGCCGATGCTCCGACTCAAGTTCTTTCCGAAGCCTGTCCCGTTTTTGCGTGATTTCTTCACAAATTTGAGTCAGTTCCGCGGTTTCCGCCACTTGTGTCTGATAGCTTTCCGAAACAGACTTGTAGAGATTCTCCGCAAGCCGGATTTCCGCATCCGTCTGACGGATGTTTTCCTCGGTGTTTGTGTTTTTCAGTTTCAAGTCGATGAGCAGCCGCGAATACCGCCCGATTTCCGTCTCGAACTCTTCCAACTGCGTTGTTTGGATTTCAATGCCGGAATTTTCCTTGTTGATCCGTTCACGGATTGTCACCAGTTCCGCATGGATTTTACTGTACTTCTGTGTTTTTTCTTCAAGAACGGTTTCCAATTCATGAAGTGCGGTTTCCTCAAGGGCGATTTTTTGCTGAAGACGCGTTTCTTTTTCGGAAAGCTCGCTGATGACGGTTTGGAGTTCCTCCTTTTGACGGTTTGCTTTCCGCCAATCAATGAAGCTGGCATGAATCCGAAGTTCCTGAAGCCGTGTCGTGTACTGCCGGTAAAGCTGGGCTTTTCCCGCTTGAGACTTGGTACTGTTCAGTTGAGTTTCCACTTCACTGACAATATCGGAAAGCCGGAGAATGTTCTGCTCGACACGCTCCAGACGCCGCTGAACCTCCTGTTTTTTCATGTTGAAGCGGCTGATTCCCGCCGCTTCTTCGAAAATGGCACGCCGCTGAACGGAAGAACTTTGTAAAAGCGATTCGACCCGTCCCTGTTCGATGATTCCGTAGGCTTGCGTTCCGAGACCGGTACCGCTGAGAATATCCCTGATGTTTTTCAGCCGTGAAAGCTGCCGGTTGATGAGATATTCCGTCTCCCCGCTGCGGTAAATGCGCCGCGTGATGTGAACGTCATTGGTTTCGAGATCGAAAATCTTCTGCCGGTTGTCAAACGTGAGCGTCACTTCCGCGGACTGAACCGGCTGACGTGTTGCGGAACCGTTGAAGATGACATCGGTCATTTCATTGCCGCGGAGTTTTTTGATGCTTTGTTCGCCGAGTACCCATTTGATGGCGTCCACGACATTGGATTTCCCCGACCCGTTCGGACCGACAAATGCCGAAACTCCCGAAATGAACTCCATTCGGGTTTTGTCGGCAAAGCTTTTGAAGCCGGAAATCTCTATCGCACTAAGCATCGGCGGAGCAATATGTTACGTAAAAACAGACAAAAAAGACCTTTCAGCGTTGAAGAGTTTACGAAAAAACCGTCTTTCAGACAAGAGCAAATCATGTCACAGATTTTTCGATTTAGGAAAACCCATTTCCGCCAACGGAAACGAGTTCAGCGAGTAAGAGAAGAAGCCGTCGGAATCCCGATGACCGCAGTCTCAATAATAATAGAGAGACAATGCTCATTACAGTCCCAGCATTTCATGTATTGGCAATCATGGAAAATATGTCCACACCAATGACTAATCCGCTCTAGGATATTTTGGGTAACAAATATTATTAAAAATGACACAGTTTAATAGAATATAGATGTTGTTTGCTGGCAAAAAACCGAGTGAAATTTATGTCCGACGGAATAATTACCTTAAAAGCTTTCTTTCAGAGGGGTTCTTCCTGTATCATTTCCCCTTTGGTTTCGCGGAGACTTCCACGCCCGACAATCGGTTGCGGAACGTGACCGCGGAGATGAACACCGTCAAGAATAAGACGCTCCACCGTTCCTTCATTTTGAATCAACGGTAATGGCAAGCCGGTCTT
>JAISQK010000167.1 GCA_031274255.1 Planctomycetaceae bacterium
AACGTAATTGTTGAAAAGTCTTCCGTTCTTCCTCCGTATAATGGGCTCGCAACATGAGCTTCCTCCTGAACAAACTTAGACGAAAAAGAGGAATTATATCATTTTATACCTATCTTGAAAATAGATGATTATTAACGTTGAGGGGTAGAGCATGTTGTGCTGTCGCAAAACATCACTTTGGGGAGCGGCGTTTGAGAGACGGTCGACTTTTACGTCGTGTCCGTTTTCGGTAAAAAGAGAAAATCACCAAAAATCCGAATAAACTACCCTCTCCACCCATTTTGACATTTGAGATATAAAAAGAAAATTTTCATCACATGTTTGCTCCTGTTTCTTAAAGAAAATGGAAAACACAATACAAAATTGTTATTTTTTACTACAATTGTCTATTATACAAAGAAAATTCAGTAAAGTCAATCATTGCACTATAAAAAATACCGAACCCCTGAAAAAAGTGCTTCATTCTATCCCAGTCCCCGTTTTTTCTGAAGGGATTCAGCCGCTTGCTGACCGGAATGAATGCAGTTCGGAATTCCGACACCGTGAAAAGAATTTCCGGCCACGGCAACATCTGAAATAGACGCAACTTGTGACTCAATTTCCTGTACAAGTTCCAAATGACCGAGATGATACTGCGGCATAGTTCGCGGCCAATGGGCGACGACTTGGTATTCCGGTTCCCCTTGAATGTGCAGATTTCGATTCATTTCACGCCGGAGAATCGGTAAAAGTTCTTCGTCCGGCATGGTTGCCATTTCCGGTGCTCTTGCTCCGCCGGCAAAGATGCGGATAAGAAGCTTTCCTGCCGGTGCCCGATGTACGTATTTCAGACTACTAAAACTTCCTGCCAGAATCGGACTGTTTTCGATTTTTGGGACAACAAAACCCATGCCACGGACCTTTTTTTTCATCTGATGCTGTGAAAAGGCAAATGTAGCAATTGCCGTGCCGGAGTGTTCGATTTTTCCCAATAATTCTCCAAGTTTCGGGTGGGACGTTTTCAAAAGTCTCGCGGTTTCGTAGGAAGGCAGTGCAAAAATCACTGCATCAAAGCGTTCCGCCGTTCCCCGCCGGTCTGTGCATTCCCAATAAAGGACTCCGGATTCCGATTTTCGCTCCAATTGAACCGCTTCACGGCTGAGGCGAATGTTCTCTATTGAAATTCGCGACGCTAACGTATCCGTGATGTGCGAAAGACCGTTTTTGAGCGTCACAAACAGACTGTATCTCGCCCCGCTTTCCTGCGACTGTTCCCGAACCTGCCGCGACACTTTCATTTGCGCCCGCATTGCCCGAATCAGGCTTCCGTGATTTTTCTCCATTTCACGAAATCTTGGCAGAGTCGCGAGAACACTCAATTTATCCATATCCGCTGCATACACACCGCTGACCAGTGGTTCGATCAGACGTTCAAAAACCTCACGGCCGAGACGCCTTTTGGCGAAATGCGCCATCGTTTCATCACCGGTTTCGCGGCTTTTCGGCAGGAAAAACTCGCATGCCGCCCGAAGTTTGCCGAACGGAGAAAGGATCGGCGTCACCGCCAGCGGCCACATCCGCGTCGGAGCCATCATCATGAAACCGTCCGGCAGAAGGTGAAGATTTCCTTTCCGAACAACGTAAGTCCTTCGGTATAAGGGATTTGTCTGTACGACTTCATCGGAAAGCCCCAATTCCTGACAGAGTTCCAATCCCCACGGAACCGTCGTAATAAAATTGTCGGCGCTTTGTTCGATTTGATAACCGTTCAGATTAAGTGTTTCAAGAACCCCGCCTGTTCTCTCTTGTTTATCCCAAACCTCTATTTTGACATCCGGCATCAGCTTTCGGCAATGATAAGCGGCGGATAAACCGGTGATTCCAGCTCCCAGAATAAGGATACGTTTAAGATTTTTCATTTCGTGATGATTTTATCTCTTATTAAATACATAATGACAATGCCCAATTTGTCTGGTGATTCTATCATTTTTTGGGAATCAGGACATCGGCAGCTCATGGAAATAAGCTCCGCCAGCCGTTGACACCTTTGCCGTTACGGACAATAATATACGGTTATACAGCTTTTTTATTATAACATCATTTTTTTTATTATAACATCATTAGAGAGAAAATGTCAGACGCACCGAAAACCATGTTCCAAAAAATCTGGGACGCCCATGTTGTCCACACAGAACCTGACGGCGATACGCTTCTTTACATTGATTTGCAATTGTGTCATGAGGTGACCAGTCCGCAAGCTTTTGAGGGACTTAGACTTGCAGGCCGTAAACTCCGACATCCCGATCGGGTCGTGGGGGTTCAGGATCACGATGTTCCGACGACCGACCGCTCCAAGCCGATTGAAGACCCGATAGCCCGTCAGCAAATTGAAACGCTTAGGCAAAATGCAAAAGATTTCAGCTTCCGGCTTTTTGATATCCACGATCCTGACCAGGGGGTCATTCACGTTGTCTGCCCGGAACAAGGTTACACAAAACCGGGTATGACAATCGTTTGCGGTGACAGTCATACGGCAACACACGGAGCGTTCGGTGCGTTGGCAATGGGGATCGGTACCAGCGAGGTGGAGCATGTCTTTGCGACACAGACACTTAGACAAAAGAAGCCTAAGACTTTCCGTATTACGGTTAACGGAAAACTTGCTTCCGGTGTGACGGCCAAAGACCTGATTCTGTACATTATTGGAGAAATCACAACTCAAGGCGGAACAGGGTATTGCATCGAATATGATGGACCGGTCATTCGTGCGTTGTCGATGGAAGAACGAATGACGGTCTGCAACATGACCATTGAAGCCGGAGCCAGAAGCGGCATGGTCGCTCCGGATGAAACAACATTTGCCTATCTCAAAGGGCGTCCGAATGTCCCTCAAGGAGCTGATTGGGATAAAGCGACGGCGAAATGGAGGAAACTGACAACCGATGAAGGAGCCGTTTTTGACAAGGAACTCACGTTTGATGCAACAAAAATCGAACCGCAAGTCACATGGGGAACAACCCCCGGTCAGGTGACGGGAATCAGCGGTCGTGTTCCTGACCCGAAAGATTACAGCGACTTCAACCAACAAAAAACGCTTAAAGCGGCACTCGATTATATGGAGCTCAAGCCGGGAATGCCGATTCAGGAAATTGAGATTGATCATGTGTTCATTGGTTCCTGTACGAATGGCCGGATCGAAGATTTTCGGGCAGCGGCAAAAGTGCTTCAGAAAGCGATCGCTCAGGGAAAAAGAGTGCGAAAGTCTGTAACGGCTCTTGCCGTGCCGGGAAGCGGACCTGTCAAGCGATTGGCGGAGTCGGAAGGGCTCGACAGAATTTTCATTGAGGCCGGGTTCGAATGGCGGGAGCCGGGATGCAGTATGTGTCTGGCGATGAATCCTGACCGGCTGAATCCCGGGGATCGGTGTGCCGGAACAAGTAACCGGAACTTCGAAGGGCGTATGGGAAAAGGAGCCAGAACACATCTGGTTTCTCCCGCAATGGCCGCTGCCGCTGCTGTGACCGGACATTTTGTTGATGTCCGGTGTTTTGATTGAAACGATTCCGAATGAAACGAGGAGGCGAAATACTGTGTCACAAAACAGGTCTCTAAGTGGACTAAAAATTTTTCCAGAAAGTAATATTTCTGTAGATTTTTGTCTGTGTTTTTGGTATTATTTCTCTATTGTATTACAAAATAGTATGTTTTCGCTCTATTTCGCCAGTGGAACCCTCAACAGCACTGAGGAAACGTAGGAAAATAACTTTGACACTTCATCAAGCATAACCTCTCCAATTTTGGTGATTATTGCGATCGACTGTCAACTTTAATTATCTACACTTCCTGACACATCTTATGACCAAAATAACGCACAAAAACCACTTACAGGAAAATCTGCGGTTTGAATCAGCCTTCCAGGATTTTTTACTGACAGCAGATTCGGATAAACCCGCTCTCGCCGCGTGGAGAGAAAGTTTCTGGAACGCTTTGGACCGTATTGAATTGGAACTTTTCGACATCAAGGAAAATGAGAACGAGTTTCTCATCTCGCGGAAAATCAAAAAAATCAAACGGCGGGCATTAGACGCTGTTCCAAACCTTACTCCTGATGAGCGGCTCTACCTTTGGGAAGGAAACCTGAATCATGTTAAAGAAATTACCACCGATGAAATTGATTCCGTCTACACGACCTGTTTCACCAGAGACCAATCAGGCCGTGTGACGCATTTTTATTATGTCGAAAACGGTACCGTTTATGAATTGGAAAGATTCACAGACGAAATTCTCCAAACGTTTCAGCAAGAGGAAGAGTGCCACGAAAAATAAAAAGACATGGAATGATACCCCAAATAGGCG
>JAISQK010000239.1 GCA_031274255.1 Planctomycetaceae bacterium
TACAGGGGTGCAGCGGCCTACCGCTGCCCGCCGGAGGCATTCCTTATAAGATTTGCGGCAGGAAATATTGACAGAATAGATGAAAATAAAAATATTAAGGAACAAATTGAGAAAAGAAGAGGATGCCTCCGGCGGGCCGCGACGCCGCGGCGGGCGGATGGAGCTGCCGCTCCGAGAGCCGCGGATTCGTTCGCGTTGCTCACTGGAATCAACCGGCGGAAAAACGTTATCAACGAACAAAAAAACGGGGAACAGATGACATTGAACGCCGACCGCACCAAAGGTGTCGGGAGGCTACTGCCTGTCGCGGCTCGCGACCGTGCCACGCTGCCGGTTACAGAACGAATAGGAAAACTTCTTACGGTTTTTCGACCACGATGGAAATGTCCGTTGTCGATTTTTGAATGTCAAATTCAAGTCCTGACGTTTTAGGGGAACGGAATCGGGCGGCAATCAACGGAGTCACCCGCGGAGGCTGTTCAGGATCGAATATTTCCTCATCATTCGCCCCAGAAACTGCAACTTGATACTTTCCGGGGGGAATCCCTTCACCGTCTTTAAGCACCCCCATGCGGAATGTCCCGTCTTCCCGGATTTTACCGGTGTAGGTGTGCTTTTCGTTCTCAAAAACAACCTGTCCTTTGCTCAAAGGCGTTCCATCGGGAAAGATGACTTTTCCTGTAATACGTGGATGACCGCAGCCGATGAGGACTCCAAATAAAAGACAAATCATGCCGGTGGTATAAAATTGCCTGGTACTCATTGTTCTAAAAAGTTTATAAAGTAGGTTTATCAAAAATAAAAAAGCCGGAAGTATGGGCGGCAGAATTTTTTTACCACGAAACTTGGAAAATGTTTCTACGGAAGCGATACCGCATTGCCATCCTGTGCATCACCCAGGTAGTGTAAGATGTCCACGTTAGTCGTTGCGGGAAAAGCATGAACCGAACCGTCTCCAATAAGGAAATTGGCAACCCCGGTGTGCCATGAGCCAAACCGGTAAACAGACGAACTGCCGGGATGTACCGCCGCAATCTCGCTGTTGTCATTGAGACTCTTTGCAATATAGAGACCACTGATCTGACTCAAGGAACCGTCCGCTTCCCTTCGCACCCACGAAATATCATTGGCAAATGCAAAAGCAGACCCGTTCGTATTGGAATTTGTAAAAATCGAACAATCCCAGGGACCGGCACCGGTCGTTGCACTGTATGAGGAACAAATGTTTAATTTTGAAGCCGGGATGTGTTTTTCACCAATCAATAATTGATTACTCAAGCCGTCCACGATGAAGGAAAAATTGTCGCGGGGAACCGAGAATCGCGGATACCCTTGACCGAGTCCTGTATTCGCGACAGCAGGACGTATGGGACTGCGAACCCTTGCAACACTTGATTCCGCACCGGAGGCAACAATACCGGAAGTTCCATACCCTGTATTTGTATTTCCTGAAGTGGTAGGATCAACCGCACATACGACAATGGCGTAGTCTCCCAGCGGTCCCGGGGGATAGGACGTCGTGGTGGTCTGCAACTGGACTCCGGACCGGCGTATTTTTTCCCTTGCAAAGGGAGACCGGCTTTTTCGGTCAGCTCTTCCGAGAGAAATAACCAAGGGAGTTTTTCCTCCGTAATGACTTTTTTGGTGTCTTCCAGTTTGTCCCAAACGTAAATGGAGACAATTTCCAAACCTTTGTCATGATATTTTTCGTAAGCGGAAAGCATTCCGGGAATTTCCCCTTTGCACGGTCCGCACCAGGACGCCGTGAACTTGACAAGAACATATTTCCCTCGCAGAGCCGCCCAGTCGAAATCTTTACCATCCACGGTTTTGCCGTAAATTTCGGGGTCAACACCGATAATGCGGCGGGAATACCCTTCGAGTTGCCCGAGAGTGGTTTGCTTTTCTTCTTCCGTCAAAGTAAATTCTTTGGAATTGACAAAAGCGATCAAATCCTTGAGCGTTTTTTCCACAAGCTGCGGGTCACTTTCTCTCCCTTGGGGTGAAACGGCCAGATCAATGGCACTGAAAAGCGGGCGAACCGGCTTGAATCCGGCGGGTTTGGTCACCGACCATTTTTTTGCCTGCTTCAGAAATTGTTCGAACTTTTCCGGTGAAAAATTCTTCCGGAGACCGTTGAAGTCTTCCTGAAGGAATTTGGCATAACGCTCATTGTTGACAATCAAGGGCAACCGTCCGTCTTCTTCCAGTTTGTCAATCAATTGGTCAAACTCGGTCTGATATTCCGATCTCTTTTCCGGCGCATTAAGAGAGTCTGCATGAATGAGCTGCTTCAAACCGGTGGTTTTGAGTTGCAGTCCCTTGTCCTGCTCGGACGGATCGTCAGCAATTTTGAGGATTTTCTCACCTCCGGCAATATAGATTTTACCGCTTTCACGAAGATTTTTGATATAATCTTCGATATTTTCAGCCTTTTTCGACTGAATTGTGATTGCCGTGTGTGTTGTGTAAACCGTCACTTCTGCTACGGTCTTCGCTTCGTCGAGTGAAGCGGG
>JAISQK010000276.1 GCA_031274255.1 Planctomycetaceae bacterium
CTTAATATTAATATTGGAATCTCTGGTATCTCTATTTTTTTCTATCATACTAATATTTCTTTTTACGAATCTCATAAGGAATGCCTCCGGCGGGCAGCGGTAGGCCGCTGCACCCCTGTAGGCTCACACTCACTTCGTTCGGTTCGCCCTCCAATGGAAAATTTTCTCACTGAACAAAAAAACGTTATCAACGGAGGCCGAACGCGAAGCCGTGAGGCAAGTGCGGTGCAGCGTGCCACGCTGCCGGTTCGCCATCAAATGGAAAATTTTTCCAACTGGATGACCAATGAAATCGTTTTTCCGCCGGTTGATTCCAGTGAGCAACGACCGGGAAGCCCCGGCTGGCGGTTTGCCTCCCGGCACTTTCGTGCGGTCGGCGTCGGTTGAAAAATCCTTCCAACTTGAGGCCGAAGGCAAGCCGGGATGCAATGTCCGCACGTTGCCCGTCCCGAAGCAATAACCCGTTCGCGTTGCTCACTGGGAAGCGTGCCGCTTCACCGCACATCGCAAGCGGTTGGAAAGATTATCCAACGAGGCCGAATGGAACGCAGTGACCATGAGGCAACCGCCCGCCGGGGCTTCCCGGTCGGGATGCCAACGCCCATGCGTTGCCTTTATTCACTCAATTCTTCTTCGTCGATTTCTTCGTCAAAAAATCCCTTGACGAAAAAATCTTCCGGAGCAATCCCGGGTACCGGCTGGTCAGAAAGAAGGACTCCCGAGCCGGTTTCCGTTGAAACCGGGACATCCGTTTCCAATTCCGATTCCTCCCCTTCCAGGGAAGTGTCTTCTTCGCGGTCGTCGAAAAAATCAACGTCAAACACGCGGTTTCCGTAATTTTCTTCATTCAGCGGGTCGATGTTTTCAGGAATCTCTTCCTCCTCGAAAAAGTCCTCAGGAAATTCCGTCTCCACCTCCGAATTTTCCTCCGCTTCAACTTCCGGCACGTTTTCCGGTTCCGTCTCCTCAGAACGGATCATGTCAGGAAACTCTTCCGGCTCTTCACCGGTCTCCGCGAATTCCTCAGAAACGCTCTTCTGTTTAGGATTTTTATTGCGTTTCTTTTTTTTAGCCGATTTTTTCTTTTTCGCAGACTTTTGCTTCGGAGTCACCGACGGCTCCGGCTCGGAAAGTTCCTCCCCGAAAGCTTCCGGCTCCTCGGGATTTTCCGCTTCCGCCGCCGGTTCCGTTTCACCGGAAGTTTCCTCCTCCGGCGACGTTTCGAGGATCTGACGGCGGTTCTGCGGGGAAATCATTGCCGGCGGCACCATCCGTATTTTCCGTTCCGTATCGCCGAACGACGGCAGAACATGAATCGGAATTCCAAGTTTGTGGAAAATCCGGCAGATGTGTTCGTGACAGGTGAACAGGAAAATCTGACGTCCCTGAGCGGCAAATTCCAGAAGCGTTTTTGCGGTCGAAAAAGCCCGTTTCGAGTCGTAATTGACAAGAACATCGTCGAGAACAAGCGGCAATGAGGTGCCGTCACGTTCAAACGACGCGACAAGAGCAAGCCGGATGGCAATGAAAATCTGCTCGCGGGTTCCGCGTGAAAGCCAGGAAATGTCCACCGGATTTCCGGCAAAATCATCCGCGTAAAGCGTTTCCTCCCCAATCGGCGTCCAGACCCGCAAGTAGCGTCCGTTGGTCATTTTCGCAAAGTAACCGGACGCTTCGTTGAGTGTTTCCGGCTGACGCTCCTGTTCATACTCGCGTCGGATCGTGTCAAGCACATGACCGGCAAACGCTTGGATTTTCCATGTCTCCGTGCCGCGGCGAATCCGTTCCTTGAGCATCGCCAGTTCCAATTGCCGGGCGGAAACCGTCTGATCATGTCCCAACTCTTTGAGCTGCCGGGTGAGCTGTCCCTTCTTTTCGAGTTCCTCGTGAAGCTCCGCCGAAAGAAGTTCCGTCCGGTCTTTCGACTGCTCAAGGAGTGCCGGAAGATTTTCCCGCTTTCCCGGTTCGAGTGCCGTTTCAATATCCGTCTCCGTGCAAAATCCGCCGATCACCGCGTCAATCTCACGCTGCAAAGCGTCCCGTTTTTCGACACCCTGAAGGTACTGCTGATATTGCGCGGCAAGTTCCTGAACCGCTTCCACTCGCTCCACACCGAACGGCGCGAGAATTTCCGTCCGCTGCCGGAGAAGAGCGTCGAGCGTTTCCTCCTCTCTCTTTCGAAGCCGCCGGTTCTTACGGAGGTCTTTGAGAAACTGCTGCTGCAAGTGAATCTGTTCCGCGTTGGCGTCAATCGCTTTTCGGATTTGTCCGATCATGTCCATCGGCGCGATGTTTTCCGGTAACGTGATTTCCGCCGCCGCCGCAATTCGGACAAGCTGTCCCACAAGCATGTCCAGCTCGCGGTGACGCATCGCCAGTTCCTCTTTTTTCAGCCGGTACTCGTGCCGCACCCCTCCGGCGGCGTCAACCTGCTGCATCAGTTCACGGATGTCTCCCGGCTGCGTGTCGGCGGACAACCCCGCAGATTCCAGCCAATCCTGCCAGTGTTTGAGAGCGGTTTTCACCGCCCGGCGGCTCTTTTTCAGATACGACTCCAACTGCGCCGCGTAATGTTCAAGTTCCTTTTTCTGCGAATCAAGCGGCAGAAGTTTCTCCAGTGCGGCGAGTTCCACTTGAGCCGTCTGAAAACGCATTTCCGTCGATTTTCCTTGAGGAGGGTATCGGGCATCAATGGCGGCGGCCTCCTGTTTGGCGTGTTCCATCTGACCGTTCAACACGGCGAGTTGCCGTTGATTGGTCTCCAGCTTTTTGGCGTTCCGCTTTTCGAGAGAAATCTTGGCGGCAAACGAGGTTCCGATCCCGAGGACGCCGAGGACGAGAAACGCCTGCGAAATGATGTTCATTCCCGCCAAAACGGCAATCGTTCCTCCTCCGATCGCAAGAGCCGCCAGTCCCCCAAGCATAAGCGGCGAAAGTGTCTGATTTTGAATCAAGTGAGCATTCAACCGGTCCAGTTCCCTGCGGTACCGCACCATTTCGTCGAACCGCTGCTGAATCGTCTGCCGTCTCCTGAGGTGTCCGACAAGCTCGCTCGTTTTTTCCACCGCGTCGGCAATGTCGTCGATTTTGCGGTTGGAAAGTTCCGCGTTGATTTTGTCGGTGAGGATTTTCACCTTTTCCGCATACTGCCGATGTTCCGCTTGGACTTTTTTGTGTTTGAACCGGACGGCCCGCAAAGTCTTTGCCGGCGTACGAAAATCCTCCAACTGTTTCGACATCTCCTGGGAAACCACCTTGTTTCCTAACGTAAGCTGCTGCTCCTGATCGGTGAGTTTCTTCCTGATCTGTTCCGCTTCCGCACGTGTTTTTTGAATCTGCTCCTCCAGATCCGTGATGAATGTCTCCTGTTCAAGCACCACTTCAAGCCGGGGCGTGTAATTCCGAAGCGTTTCACTGACATGGAGCGCAGCCTGTTTTTTTTTCGTTTCGCGGAAATCTTTCTTCAAATGACCGATGTTCTGACGCCGTTCCTGAATTTTCTGTTTCAATTCCTCCAGCGTCTGAAGAATTTCCGGCGGAACAACCGGCACCTCCCCCATGAGACGGATTTCCCGCAAAACGGCCGTCCTCCGATCCCATGTTTCCGCAAGCCGTAACGCTGTTTCATAAACACGGCTCTCAAAGCGGAGTTTTTGCAGTTCACTTTCGATTTGAGCTGCAATCCGTCCGATTTGATGATGTTCCGTCAGAAGTTCATTGTACCCGCGGAGTTTGATTTTCGCCTGAAGAATCTCCTCCTGAAGTTTGGCTTTCTGCTCCAAAAGCTGACTCCGCTGTGACGGTTTTCCTGCCGGACTGATCCACGCATCTCTTTCCAGAATAAGACGTTTCGTCGTTTCAAGGAGCGAGACACGGTCGAGTCCCATTGTGAGTTTGTAAAGAACTTCCGCCGCTTCCGTGTCGTTGAGGATTCCCAATTGCTGAAGTTCGTCGAGTCCGATGGCAAAAACGTTATTAAATGTCGTTTCATCAATGATCGACGAAAAATGTTTGGCGAACTGATCGCCGGGAAAAACGCCTTCCGCTCCGAAAACGGTGAACTTTTCCTCGTCGATACTGTTTTCCACGGACGGAATTGCGGCACGAAATTCTCTTTTCAACGTGAATATTCCGGCACTCGTCTTGAGACACAGCGTCCCGCCGGCTGTTTGCGGTCCCGGCTGTTCCGAGTGTTCCCCGTTTTGCGCCGGCCGGAAGAATGTTCCCGTCACGAACCGCCGCCGTTCCCCGGTACAGCCGTAGAGCATCGCCCGGATGAACTGCATCAAGGTGGTTTTTCCCGCCTCATTCGCTCCGTAAAACACATTCACCTGATCGGAAAGGCGACTCATGGACAATTGATGCCACGTTCCGAACCGATCAATATTCCATGAGGTAATTTTCACAGACGGCCTCTTTGTTATTGATTCCTGCACGCAAAGCGTTACGCATGATTATACTTTAGCAGAATTTACAAAGAATAGCAAGTGTACCGATGACGAGAAATAGAGAAAATACAAAGGCGACACAAAGATTGTCCGCCGCCTGAAATGTCAGCAATGATGAGGCAACGTGGTCTCCTCATCCGCCTTCGTCAGAAAAGTTCCGCCTTTTCGCATTCCTGCTGACATTTGATGCATTTGTCCGCAAAGGGAAGCGCCTTGATTCGCGCAAGAGAAATATTTTCCCCGCAAATTTCGCAGATTCCATAGGTTCCCTCCGTCATTTTTTGAAGGGCAATGTCAATCTGACCAAGTTCACGGCTTCCAAATTCGGCCAATCGAAAATTCAACTCAAATTCAGCGGTTCCCTGAGCCGAATCCACCATATCGCCGACCCCTATGGACTTGGATTCCTCATCAATCTCGTGATGGTCGTCACGAAGCGATTGCAGAATTTCCGCCCGGCGTTTCATGAGCAATGTCCGGAATTTTTCGAGCATCAGTGCGTCTTTTTCCGGACGCGGCAAGGTCTGACTTTTTACGGTTTTCGGGGAAGCTGTAACCGGTTTCAACGGCTTTTGATTTTCCTTCGCGGGAACGGTTTTTGACTTTTTCACCGCTTTTTTGACCGATTTTCCCGCATTTCGAATGGTTTTCGCTGTCTTGCCGACAGATTTTTCAGCAGACGTTTTCGCCGGTGTCTTTTTCACCGCTTTCGCGGAACACGCTTTTTTCTTAGTTTCACTCTTCTTTTTGGTCATGACAGCCACCTCAAAAAACCGTACCATTGGCAGAACTTCAGTGAATCAACACTTTACGCTGCAAGTTATTATAGTTTATGTCACTGGAAAAACGGAAAATCCGAAAAAAAACAGTTCCTCACGGCGGTTTTTACAGCGGAATACAAGAGTTATAGTGATTTTTTCGGCATCTTGCTTTACGGTGAAACAAGATTCAATCATCAAGTTCAGCGAGAATACCGGGAAAAACAGCAAGACTCCGTCTGAGGATTCCCTGCATGTAGGCGATGAGGACGCCGTAATTGGTGATGGGGACATTTTGGTCAAGACTGCACTTCACGCGGTACTGCATTTCCCGCCGGTTCAGCATACAGCCGCCGCAGTGTACCGTCAATTTGTAGGGCGACAGATCGTCCGGGAATTCTCCGCCGGACGTGAAGGCAAATTGAATCTGTTTTCCGGTATAATTCCGGATCCATCGCGGCAGTTTCACCGTTCCGATGTCGTCGCACTGCCGATGATGCGTGCATCCTTCGGAGATAAGCACCGTGTCGCTGTCGGTGAGACTTTCCAGCGTTTTCGCCCCTCGGACGGCGGTGAGGAGCGAACCTTTGAATCTCGCAAACAAAATGGAAAAAGAGGTAAGGAAAATATCTT
Organism: Planctomycetaceae bacterium; assembly: GCA_031274255.1. GTDB lineage: Bacteria > Planctomycetota > Planctomycetia > Pirellulales > Thermoguttaceae > WRMR01. The sequence continues at coordinate 5,840 of JAISQK010000276.1, forward strand.
TCGGGGTGTCTGCGGAAACTTTCGCGAAGACTTGGCTGTCGGTGATAACAAGTTTCGGCTTTTTGCCCAAATTCGCCAAAGTCTCACGAAGTTCGAACTCTTTAACCACAACGGCAACGGCGTCTGCCTCAAGGATGTCGCGGATGGTTTGCTGCTGGGGAAGGATCAGCCTTCCTTTGGGTGCCGCTTTATCGATAGGCGTTACAAGAACCACAAAATCGGACGGCTGAATCAAGTCGCCGACAATTTTCAGCTTAACCTCTTCGGTAACAGCCAGTTGCGCAATTTTCTCCTTCAGCGGGAAAATGTTATATCGGGTTACCGTACTTACGTAGATTTCCTCCTCTGATGCTTTCGGAATATCCGTCAGGAGGTCGCATTTATTGTACACTATAACAAAAGGGATGTTTTTGCCGCGGAAAATTCGGAGCAGTTCCTCGTCCGGAGCGGTTTTTCCAAGAGTTGCGTCGATCACCAACACGGCGACATCGGATTTATTCAATACCTGTTTCGCTTTCCGCACACGGAGTTCGCCAAGCGTTCCTTCGTCGTCCATACCGGGCGTATCCATCATCATCACCGGTCCCAGCGGCAGAAGTTCCATCGCTTTGTAAACCGGATCGGTCGTTGTTCCCCGCACTTCAGAAACAACGGCAATCTCCTGACCGGTCACCGCGTTGACAATGCTGGACTTCCCGGCGTTTCTCCTGCCGAAAAAACCGATATGAATCCGGTCGGCGGACGGTGTTTCGTTTAATCCCATAACGGCTTTTTGGTCAACAAGTTGTGTCTGAAAGACAAGTCCGAAATAGATCTTGCCCTATATTGTTATGCCACATTATGCCACAGATCAGACTGCTTTCAATAGGCGTTTCGATCGAAGTATAAGTAAAATGGGTTGTTTTGCGTATTTATCATTATTGCCGCGGTTTTGTGTGACGTGGTAAAATCATTGGCAGGTTCCTTACTCCATGACGATAGAAATGATACCTTGTTCTCTTTTTTACAATTAAACACGGCAGCCTTTTTCTTGATATTGCGGTAACTCATGGAACACCAAATATTTATTCTCAGGCGTCTCGGAGCGGTTGCGTTGATTTCCCTGGGGCTTTTCCTGCTTGTCAGCATGTTGAGCCATTCTCCGCTTGACCCGCCGGATTCGCTGGAATTCCCGGCTTCCGTCACTTATCAAAACTGGTGCGGCAAGATCGGAGCCGTGACAGCGTCCCGGCTGTTCAATTTGTTCGGATATGCCGCATACATTTTTTTCCTTCCGGTTTTAGGAGGAATTTTTGCTTGTTTCTTTGGTAAAAAACCCGACCAGATTTTTCTTCGGATTACCGGTTTTTTGCTGATTTTGCTCGGAAGCTGCGGACTCGCGGTGACGTCTTTCGGACCGCATTCCCCCGGTCCGGTGATCGGTCCCGGCGGTTATCTCGGCGTGACGGTTCACGCTTGTTTGAAGTCTTTTTTTGCCGCCGCCGGAAGTACGATTCTGTACACAAGTTTCCTACTGTCAGGTATTTTGCTCGGTTGTGACTACACACTCTTGCGGCTTTTCTGCTGGATGTTTGGAATTCAGCCGCTTGGAGATTTTATTGTCAATTTTTTCAGAAAGTCTTCACCGCAACCTCTTTCCAAACCTGCTGATGTGACAACCGGCGGTGCCGTCACAAGAGGAAAGAAGTTTTCTCCGCAGCGCAGTTACCGGCCTGAGCCGACACTACAGAAACCGGAAGATTTGAGTGTTGATAATTTTGACGATTTCAAAAGCGATACTGATCGGGAAGAGGAAGAAATTGAGGATAATGAGGAACTTGGAGAAAAGAAGTTGCCTCCGCCGGTGGAATTGATTCATGAAACACGAAAACAGATTCTTGTCAAAGGACGCTCGAAAAATCCTTTGTTTTCGGAGGAAATACGGAAGATAGTCCCGTCAGTAGAGACTTTCGAAGAGGGAGAAGAGAGTGAAGCCGGAGAAGTTGTTGAAGATATTGTAGAAGATTATGAGCTTCCGCCGATGGAGTCGCTTGTTGAACCGGCTCCGCTCAACCATGAGGAACAGGAGCGAACCGCTCAGCGTCAGGCGAAACTTCTGGAAAAGGCATTTGCGGACTACGGATTCAACATCAAAGTGATAGACATTCAGACCGGGCCGGTGATTTCCCAGTTTGAACTTGATTTGGAACGCGGCTTGCGGCTTAAAAAAGTGGCGAGTTTGACGGACGATCTGGCGGTGACATTGCGAGTGCCGCATGTGCGGTTTGTGCCGTCGATTCCCGGAAAAAATACGGTCGGAATCGAATTGCCGAACGCAAACCGCCAACTGGTGCGGCTCCGCGAAGTCATGGAGGCGACACTCGACAAAACGCAAAACATGGCGATTCCTGTCTTTCTCGGAAAAGACGCCAGCGGGAATCCGATGGTTATCGATCTTGCCAAAATGCCTCATCTTCTCATCGCGGGACGCACCGGAACCGGAAAAAGCGTCTGCCTGAACTCGATCATTGTGTCGATTTTGATGACACGCCGTCCGGAAGAGTGCCGAATGATCATGATCGACCCGAAAATGGTGGAACTCAGCCCTTATCAGACCATTCCGCACCTGATGCACCCGGTTGTGACCGACATGAAAAAAGCGGAAGCGATCCTCGGTTGGGCCGTCGATAAAATGGAACAGCGGTATCAAATACTCAGCCGCGCCGGAGTGCGTCAGCTCAGTGAGTACAATAAACTCAGTGAGGAAGAACTTTACCGCCGTATCAATCCGGTGTCCGACGAAGAGTGGGAAACATTCCCCAAAAGTTTGCCGTACACGGTGATTGTCGCGGACGAAATGGCCGACCTGATGATGACCGCCGCCAAAGAGGTTGAAACCCACATCATCCGTATCGCTCAAAAAAGCCGTGCCGTGGGGATTCACCTTGTTCTGGCGACGCAAAAGCCGACAGTGGACATCATCACCGGTCTGATCAAGTCGAATTTGCCCGCGAGAATTGCGTTCGGTGTGGCAAGCCGGACAGACAGTCAGGTAATTCTGGACCAGACCGGAGCGGAAAAACTTCTGGGAAACGGCGATATGCTCTTCCTGCATCCCAGTACAAACAGTGTGGTCCGCGGCCAGGGAACATTTGTCAGTGACGAGGAAATCAACAGTATTATCGAGCTGGTCGGAACGGACCATCCCGATTTCATTACCGAACTGGTCGAACTTCAGACGGAAGAAGACGCGGCCGCCGCGACGGACGAACGTGACGAGCTTTACAATGAAGTGGTCGAGTTTGTTCTTCGTCAGGGCAACGCCAGTGCGTCGTCAATTCAGCGGAAGTTCAAAATCGGATACAACCGCGCCGGAAGACTTGTGGATTTCATGTCCGAAGACGGAATTGTCGGTGCGCCGAACGGCTCTAAAAAGCGTGATGTCCTGATCACGCTTCATGAATGGCGGAAACGTCTCGCCAGTGCCATTGAAGACAAGACGGAATCTCTTCCGCCGCCGGTTACGGTCAGAACAAAGCCTGTTTTGGTGCAGCCTGTCAAACCGGTTCCTGTGCCGGTTTCCCCTGTAACGGCACCAAAATATGCGGAACGGAACAAATACGGTGGCGACATAAATGAAGATGTCCATAGAAAAGAAACTGTCTGCGAAGAATCCGTTGAAAAGGCAATTCTTCCAATGGTAAATTATGAAGAAAAAGATATTTTAGATGACAGCAGTGAATACGAATATGAGTACGTCTACGAAGACTGGGACGGGGATGAAGACGAAGGGGATGAATATGAGTACGTCGAATACGAAACGGACGATGAAGA
>JAISQK010000355.1 GCA_031274255.1 Planctomycetaceae bacterium
AAAGAGATCACCAAGGAGAAAAACGTTGCGTAACGGAAGACGCCTTGGATTCCCTTAAAAGAAAATTGAACATCGAAAACGCTTCAACATTTTTCAAAAATCCAAACCTTCTTCAAATACTTTCATACACAACTATTGACAATAGCTCGAGGAAAAATGGCTATCGGTTCGGTTGTCGCAAGAAACCATTCGATTGGCATCTTCTCTTTGGGCGGACGTTCCTCATTCCCAGAGAGACCATGTGTCCGAGGGCAAGAGACACGCTGCAAAAGGGAAAAGCGGTTGATAAAGAGAAGTCTGTCGGAGACGATGGGCGACGGTGGAAGAGCGAACGGTTTCATGACGTGCTCAAAAACGAGTACTCCATAAAACAAGACCCGGAAGGAACCGTATACAATGAAGGAAGCCGTAGATTATTTGGGATGACCGGAAGAGCCGAAACGGGCTCCCAGCGATGGGACCGCCGGGAGTAAAGACAATAGGAATCGGGCTTATGAAACTTTATCTCCTGCTGGCATACCGGGAGTACTTGAAATAATTCTGTGGGTCAAGTTCAGTGTCGGATGCGGAAGAAGTTTTCGTATTTTGTGCCGTTTGGGAAGTAACAGATGGATAACATATTGATAGCGATGACATTTTCTACCTTAACTCATTGACGGAATTGGTTAAAAAACACTCTCTCAAACGGAAAAATTTTGATACTACCATTTTTTACAGTGTGATACATTGACAATTTTATCAGAAATGACTAAAATCAATACACTTGATTTGCAGTATCGGCAATAAATTGATGAATAAATAAGAATGTCGTTATTTGATTTATGTTTGATAGTCAAAAAGAGAAGGCATCCTGATTTCTTCTTATATCCATTCAATGATCTCTTGGAATAAGTCTCCTATCCGCCTTTGAGGATTGGAAGGGCAAAGCTTGGTCTTGCCGATGAGTTGAAAACATGCTACGCTTTCGTTTTGAGGAAAGCAAGTCTTATTCGGGGAAAATGTATTTCAAGCCGGTTCAATTTTTCGAGGAGAACACGCGGTCGCGCAGCGAAGCGGCCGGTCTGTTGAGGTTGTATGCCTGATTACATCCATATTGAAGTGGAACAGGAACAGAGTTCCAAAAAGGCGGGAATGCCCTGCGGCGATGTTGTTCAGAGCCGCCGTACGAACTGGGGAACGACGGTGGTCTGCGCTGACGGGATCGGTTCCGGTATCCGTGCCCATATTGCCGCGGAAATGTGCGCGGCGAGAATTTTCACAGCAATCAGCGAAGGGCGTTCTTTCCGCAAAGTTTTTTCCTCCGTTGCCGCAACAATGCAGCAGTGCCGCGATCCGCAAAAGCCGTTTGCCGCGTTCAGTCTTGCCCGAATCCGTCCCGACGGCAACGCGACCATTCTCACTTATGACGCGCCGCTGCCGATTCTTGTCAGCCGCACGGAGGCGACTGCGTTGGCGACACGTCCGTTTCCTCTTCCCGGAGGACTCGCTGCGGAGAGTAACATCCAGCTCGAATGCGGTGAGGGAATTCTGCTGATGAGTGACGGAATCACGCAAGCCGGAATCGGTTATGCGGGAAATTCCGAATGGACAACCGAGGGAGTGGTACGGTTCGTTAACGAATGTCTCGCAAGTCAGACCGGATATTCAGCGATTCCGGCGAAAATTCACAGGGAAGCGAAAATGCGGTGGAGCGGTCATTTCAATCATGGAAAAGCTTCAGAGATTCTCCGAAATGCGGCACATCATTTTTCGCCGTATGTTCCCGACCGTGTGCATCAGGTGCAAGTTCCGTACTCGCATAAAGTGGCCGGCGACGACTGTACCGTGGTGCTGGCGTATTGCCGGAATGGTCAGACGGTCAACATTCTGACTGGTCCGCCGCGGGACAGAAACACGGATACGGCGGTCGTCAAAAAATTCATGGATGCTCACGGTCTGAAAATTGTGTGCGGCGGGACAACTTCAAAACTCGTGTCGAAATACCTTGATGTTCCGTTGGAAATGATCCAAAATTCCGGCAGTGACATCGTTCCCCCGCGTTATGATATTAAAGGAATCAGTCTCGTTACCGAAGGAGCCGTCACACTCAATCAGGTTTACAACATTATCGACGAAGACCTCGACAAACTGGACGAAGACAGTTGCGTTACGGAATTGCGGTTGCTATTGAATGTGGCGGATCGTGTCAATTTCATCGTCGGTCTCGCCGACAACAGGGCAAACGACGATATTTCCTTCCGCCAACGGGGGGTTCTTTCCCGAAACGTATTGATTCCTCTCCTGGTTGAAAAACTCAGTAAAGAGGGAAAACTCGTCAATGTGGAATACGTTTAATCACAAACCGCGGCAGACGGCGGAAAATTTCCTCGAGTCCCCTTTTCATCCGAAGAAGAAAAACTATAATCAAGGACAAAGAGTGTTAAGTGAAAGTTGTCAGTTTGTCTTGCCGTAAACTGACACATTTTCTGTTTAATAAATCGATAAAAAACTATCTTTTTCACACCGTTGATTTAGGTACAACTTTAATTATGCCGCCTGTTGCTACAGATAATACATCACACACTTCCCGTAAATTCACTCAGGTTTGTGACATTCTGGAAAAGAACGAGTACAATCCCGCCCGGCTGATTCCGATTCTTCAGCAGGTTCAGGAATTCTACCGTTATTTGCCTGAGGATGTTCTTGCGTTTGTCGCCACGTCACTGGATTTACCGCCGGCTCACGTTTATGGTGTCGCGACATTTTATGCCCATTTTACGTTGATTCCCAAAGGAAAGTATAATGTTCGTCTTTGTGACGGAACGGCCTGTCACGTCAAAGGCTCGGAACATATTCTGCACGCTTTGTATGACCGGTTGAAACTTTCGCCGGCCAAACAAACATCTGATGACATGTTGTTTACCGTTGAGACGGTTTCCTGTCTTGGTGCCTGCGGTTTGGCTCCGGTCATGGTGGTTGACGAAAAAGTCTACAGTAAAATGACTCCGGAAAATGCTGTCGGAATCATCGAAGAAATCATTTCCCAGGAACAACAGTAAGTCAATGGACGCGTTTTTCCGCCGGAAGACACGGTCCGTCCGCGGGTTTGCGGTTCTGTCAAGTGTGGAGTGCGTTGTTTGCCCTGTCTCGGGCCTGATAAAGTCAATTCAATTTTCCTACAGTTAATATTTCTCATGACCATTACGAAAGAATACTTGCAAGAGTGCAGCCATGTTTATCAAAAAGCTGCGAAGAACGTAAAAAGCCGCATTGTTGTTTGTGCCGGAACAGGTTGTGTTGCCAACGGTTCGCTGGAAGTGTTCAATCTCCTTGTCGAAAAAATCACCGCCGCGGGACTGGATGTGCAAACATCGCTTCATTATGAAAACAGCGACTCCGGCGACGCTCCGTTTCTGCATCTGAGTCACAGCGGCTGTCAGGGATTTTGTCAGGCCGGACCGTTGCTGAGCATTCAGCCGGAAGGACTTCTTTACACCAATGTCAAGGTTGGCGATGTGGAGGAAATTGTCGAAAAAACGATCAAAAACGGCGGCGTGATCGAACGGCTGCTTTATACGGATCAGACGACAAACCGCAGGTGTATGGGACACAAAGACATCACTTTTTATCAGCGTCAGCAGCGATTGGTACTGGCTCAATGCGGAAATTTCGATCCTGAAGACATCACCGAGTACATTGCCAACGGCGGTTACGAAGCGGCGCGGCGTGCCTACACCGAAATGAAACCGGAAACGGTTTGCGAAGAGGTGAAGGTTTCCGGGCTTCGCGGTCGCGGCGGCGGCGGTTTTCCGACCGGACGCAAATGGGAATTGACACTCAAAGAGAAAAATGAAAAAAAATATGTCATCTGTAATGCCGACGAAGGAGACCCCGGCGCATTCATGGACAGGAGCGTGATGGAGGGAAATCCGCACAGCGTGATTGAGGGAATGATGATCGCGGCGTGCGGTATCGAAGCGGATGAAGGATACATTTACGTCCGGCTCGAATATCCGCTTGCGGTTGCCCGGATCCGCAAGGCTGTCGATGATGCCGCCAAAGCCGGAATTCTCGGTTCCGATGTTTTTGGAACAGGACGCGCGTTCACGTTGAATGTGATGGAAGGTGCCGGAGCGTTCGTTTGCGGTGAAGAAACCGCCCTCATGGCGTCTATTGAGGGAAACCGCGGAATGCCGCAGCCGAAGCCGCCGTTTCCTGCGCAAAGCGGTCTCTGGGGAAAACCGACCGTGATCAATAATGTCGAAACTCTCGCAACAGTGCCGCTGATTCTGCTGCACGGAGCAAAAGAGTACCGCAAAATCGGTACGGAAAGCTCTCCCGGCACAAAGACATTTGCTCTTACCGGTCATGTTGTGAACACCGGTTTGATTGAAGTTCCGTTCGGCAGCACACTCAGGGAAATCATCTTTGACATCGGCGGCGGCGTGATTGATTCCGCGGGAAATATCGTCAATGATCAGTTCAAAGCGGTGCAAATCGGCGGACCGTCCGGCGGTTGCCTTACGGAAAAACATCTTGATTTGCCGTTGGATTTCGATTCGCTCCGCAGTGTCGGGGCGATGGTCGGAAGCGGCGGACTGGTCGTAATGAATAAAAGTACCTGTATGGTGCAGATGGCGCGTTTCTTTATGCAGTTCACACAAAATGAATCGTGCGGAAAATGTCTTCTTTGCCGCGAGGGAACCAAGCAGATGCTCAGTCTGCTTGACGACATTATCGCCGGAAACGGTACGCAGGAAACGCTTGATTTGCTGGATGTTGTGGCAAGAACGGTGTCAAAGGGATCGCTTTGTGCCCTTGGAAAAACCGCTCCCAATCCTGTACTTTCCACATTCCGGCATTTTCGGACGGAGGTGGAGTCGCACGTGTTTCACAAACGCTGTCCTTCCGGACAGTGTAAAGCTCTTGCGAAAGTGGAAATTCTTTCCGACAAATGCAAAGGCTGTACCGCCTGTACGAAAAAATGTCCCGTCAATGCGATCACAGGGGAACGCAAACTTCCTCACCGTATTGATGCCGAAAAATGTATCAAATGCGGAGAATGTTTCAAAACCTGTAAGTTCGGTGCGATCATCGGTTTGTAAATATCGGACAGTAAAATTTCATCCTTTCTTTAATCCCCTGTGTAACAGACTTTAAAAGTATTCCCATGATTGATATGTTGAAAACCGTCACGATCAATAATATTCAGGTTCCCATTGAAGGGGAGCGTAATCTGCTTGAACTGGCCAATAAGGCAGGCATTAATATTCCGACATTTTGTTATCATTCCGACCTCAGTATTTACGGGGCCTGCCGGTTGTGTCTCGTGGAGGTGAAGGACCGCGGTATCGTTGCGTCCTGTTCGACCGTTCCTGAAGACGGCATGGTGGTGAAAACGCACACCGAGGAAATCCGTGAAATGCGGAAGGTTGCAATTGAACTGATGTTGGCCAATCATGATCAGAATTGTACGCTTTGTCCGAAAAACACGCATTGTCGGCTCCAAACCCTGGCACGCGAACTCGGTATCAACGAAGTCCGGTTCAAACGGACATTCAAGCAGCAGCCGGTGGATTATTCGAGTCTTTCGCTTGTGCGGGATCCCAACAAGTGCATTCTTTGCGGCGACTGTGTCCGGGCGTGTTCCGAAATCCAGGGTGTCGGAGTGCTTGGTTTTGCAGGCCGCGGCGACAAATCCCGGGTTGTGCCGCCGTTCAACAAATCGCTCGCCGATGTGGAGTGTGTCAACTGCGGGCTTTGTGCGACGGTCTGTCCGGTCGGGGCCATTACACCGCGTGATGATGTGGATGGTGTCTGGAAGGAAATCAACAATCCGGAAAAAACGGTGGTCGTGCAGGTTGCTCCGGCGGTCCGTGTCGCTATCGGCGAACTTTTCGGCGGTTCCCCGGGCAGTGTCGAAATGGGACGTATTACGGCTGCTCTCAAAATGATCGGTTTCGACCAGATTTACGACACCAGTTTTGCCGCCGATATGACGATTCTCGAAGAGGGAACGGAATTCATCGAACGCAAGACGAAGGGTGAACGTCTTCCGCAGTTCACGTCATGTTGTCCCGGCTGGGTGAAATTCGCGGAACAATTTCTCGGTGACATGCTGCCGAATCTTTCGACATGTAAAAGTCCGCAGCAAATGTTCGGGTCGGTTGCAAAAAAAATTCTTCCCGAGCAGCTTGGCGTCAAGAAGGAAAATCTTGTTGTCGTTTCGATTATGCCGTGTACTGCGAAAAAATTCGAGTGCAAGCAGGAAAAATTCAAAAAAGACGGTCTTTATGATGTTGATTTTGTGCTGACCACTCAGGAACTCGGACGCATGATTACCGAAGCCGGCATCAAGTTTGCCGATTTGCAGCCGCAATCGCTTGACATGCCGTTTGGTTTTAAAACCGGTGCCGGGGTGATTTTCGGAACAAGCGGCGGTGTGACCGAAGCATGTTTACGTTACGCGGTGGAAAAAATCCGGGGAATAAAACTCGACACTTTCGAATTTCAGGAAGTCCGCGGCGAAAGTGATTTGCGTGAAGCGGAGTTTGATCTGAACGGTCTCAATATCCGGCTTGCGGTGGTTTACGGACTCAATAATGTCAAGCGGCTGATCGACCGGATCAGAAAAGGTGAAGTTTACTATGACCTCATCGAAGTGATGGCTTGTCCGATGGGGTGTGTCGGTGGGGCGGGGCAGCCGGTTTGTGTTGACTGGACGACCCGCCGTAATCGGACCAACGGGTTGTATCGGGCGGATAAAATGCTGCAACTCCACAAATCACAGGATAACCATCTGCTTCAGGAAACGTATAAAAATTATCTCGGCGAGGTCGGCGGACATACCGCGCATGAGCTTCTTCATACGGATTATCACAACCGCCGCCGTTTGTACGGTCTGACAATGCCGGTACTCGACGAAGCGGGAACGCCGCAGCTTCGTGTTTCGGTCTGTGTGGGGACGAGTTGTTTTGTCCGGGGAAGTCAGACACTTTTGAAGACAATTGTTGACTTCATTCAGGATAACGGACTCGCACATATTGTTGAAGTGGAAGCGACCTTCTGCACGGAAAATTGCGACCGCGGTCCGACCGTTTGTGTCGGTGAAAACCTGATCTGTAAAGCAACCTTTGAAACCGTCACCCAGTCAATCAGAAAAGAACTCGACCGCGTGGGAGTTCCGATGTGACCCCGAGAAACGAAAGGGTGGGGGGGGAGGGGAGGATTTTTTATCCCGAAACCTGAGGACGACCGGTCAGCCGTAGAAGGCTTGTTATTGCTGTGCGGCAAGTGTGTTTCTGTGTCGGATGTTCGTTATCTCTTTGCCGGTCAGCGGTCGTCGGTACAGCAGACTCTGTTTGCCGGACAAAATCATCGGAATACGACGCGGATTCCTGTTCCGTTTTCGTCCGGGTAGATGAGTTTTCCTTTATCGGTACGGACTCCGGTACCGACCTTTTTCTCGATAAGTAACGGACCGTCCAGGTCAATGTAGTCTGCAAGAGCGGCAAACTGGGCACTCGCCGAAATCGAAATCGTGGACTCAATTCCGCAGCCGAGCAGAATTTTCAGACCTTTTTCTTTGGCGTGAGCAATCGCGTTCCGCGTAGGAGTGATGCCGCCGAATTTGGAAAGTTTGATGTTGACGCCCATGAAATACTCGGCACAGCGGTCAATGTCTTCCTCACAGTAACAGCTTTCGTCCGCCATGATCGGAATAGGGCATTTTTTCTTCAGAATTTTCATTCCGTCCCAATCGTCGGCAGGTAACGGCTGTTCGATAAACTCCACATTCATCGACTTGAGTTCCTCCACATTCCGCAGCGTTGTATCGACATTCCATGCTCCATTGGCGTCAAGCCGGAAAGCCGCTTTGGTTCTGGCCCGCAATGCCCGAATCACCTCCATGTCGTTCCGAAGACCGACTTTGATTTTGTAAACCGGCCAATCCGCGTAATTTTCAAACCGCTCCAGCACTTCATCAACCGAATCCAGTCCGATCGTCCGCGATGCCGGCGGAAATTCCCGCGGCGGTTTAAGTCCCCAAATCCTCCAGAGCAGCCGATTACGGATTTTTCCCCAGAGGTCGCACGCCGCCATATCAATGGCACATTGAGCGTATTTTGCATATTTGTCGTCTCCGAGTGCCGGTTGAAGATACCGCCAGAAAGCGATAGGGTCGGCCAAAGCATAATCCTCTATGAGAGAATTGACGCTTAAAATTTTGTCGGTGATTTCTTCCACTGCAATGCCGTAATGCTGCTTTTCCTGAACTTCACCATGCCCCCGCAAAGCGTCCTGTTCCAGTTCGACCACGACCGTCCTCGCAACACTGACGGAACTTTGAGATGTCTTCAGGACATGTTTCAAGGGAAGATCGACACGAATAATTCTAAGTTTCATGACTCACCGGACAAAAGCAAAAATGGAATAGATTATCGAAACAGTAAAAATCAACATGTCCGACATTATAATGCCCATTCTATTGTTTTCCGTGCGATTCGCAACCAGTGCCGGAAAATTTATACTGCCGCCGACACCTTGTCAAAAAGGGGAGACACCGGTAAAAAACAGCTTTTCCTCCTTATCTGCTTCTATCGGTGACGGCAAACATCTCAATTTGTTCTTGACAATGACACCTTTTTGATTGATAATTCAGTGATATGATTTTGACGAATTGTCCTTGGGAGCCGGCCGATGGTGTCATTTACTTTGTTTTACGCATTTACCCTCATTTTCGAGCTGATCCACTCTTTTTCGCGGGTCAGGGTTCCGCGTGTGATGATGTGGAGTTTTGCCGCGACAGGGTTTTTTCTCCATGTTGTTTATCTTTTCGGTCAGATTTTTTTTCAGAACGGTCATATTTTCGACAGTATCCGCGGCTGGATGCTGACAGTGTCCTGGCTGGGGATGATTTTGTACCTTTATTTTTCGTTTCAATATCCCAAAACGCCGTTTCCGCTCTTTTTGATGCCGCTTGTACTGATTTCAATTGCTCTGGCGGTCCATTTTGCGGACGCGACACCGTTTCCGATGGAGTCCGTCGGGTACTGGTGGCGTATACTTCACGGGGTCGCTTTTCTTTTGGCGACGCTTGCTTCATTTTTAGGATTCCTTACAGGAATTATGTATTTTCTTCAGATTTATCATTTGAAACGGATTCAACCCGTCAAGGAAAGGTGGAAGCTCCCGTCGGTCGAGTGGCTGCAGCGGGAAAACTCCCGGTCGGTGGTATTTCTTGGATTCGCTCTCGGACTGGGGATTCTTTCCGGGATTGCCATCAATCAGATGAACCACTCCGGCAGAACGATGATCACTTCCGCCGACCCGATGATCGGGATGACGCTTTTGCTGTTTCTTTTTCTTGTGATTTATTCCCGGTTTGCCAAATCACATCAGGCGGGAAAGCAGATTGCCTTACTGACAATTCTCTGCTTTGTGTTTCTGACGACAATTCTCATCACAGGACTTTTTTCACCGTCCGCACACTGGAAAAACCTGCAACAGAACGCCACGTCCCCTGCGGCAGGAGGTTCTCTGTGAGACTCAGGATGGTCGGATGCAATCACAACACAGCGGATGTCGCTGTACGTGAAATGCTGTCGTTTTCGCCGCAACAGGTGTTTACGACGCTTCAACACTGGCAGACTCTTTATTCCGGTTATGAGGCGGTACTTCTTTCCACTTGCAACAGGACGGAGCTGTACATCGCGTCGGCAAACGGCGACATTCCTGATGAAGAGGAAATACTCCGGTTTCTTCTTCGGGAAAAGGCTTCTTCGGAAACGGCGGTCGAACAACTGACAGGAAAGCTGATGATTCTGGAAGAAGAAAAAGCGGTGGAACATCTTTTCGCCGTCACCGGAAGCCTCGACAGCATGGTGCTGGGGGAGTCGCAGATTCTCGCTCAGGTGAAAACCGCGTACAGGCAGGCGGATGAGATCGGCGTTACCGGACCGGTCACGCACACAATGTTTCAGGCGGCGCTCAATACAGCCAAGAGGATTGATGTGGAAACAGGAATTCATAAACACCGGATCAGCATTCCGAGTATTGCGGTGGTGGACTTCGGACTTCAGATTTTTGAGCGGCTCGAAGACAAAAAAACACTGATTTTCGGGGCGGGCGAAATGGCGGAAGAGACACTGCGTTATCTCGTTGATTACGGAGCCAGGTCGATCATTATTCTCAACCGGAAGCGTTCTCGTGCTGAGGAACTCGCGGTCAAATGGAGTGGTTTGGTTGAAGACTGGGAAAACCGGCTCCGCAAACTCATTGATGCCGACATTGTGATCACTGCCACCGGTGCGACAGAACCGATCGTGACATTGAGCGACTTCAAAACGGTTCATCCGCAACGGAAGGGACGCTCGCTCTTCATTCTCGACCTTGCCATTCCGAGAGATTTTGAGCCGGGAATCGGTGATTTGCCGAATGTTTATCTGTATTCCATTGACGACTTGAAAAAAGTGTGCGAAAAAAACAGGATTGCCCGTGATGCGGAATTGACTGAAGCTTATAAGATTGTCACGCAGCGGACGGAGCAATTCTTCCGTGATTTACGGCATCAGGAAGCCGGAACCGTGATCCGCAAGCTCCGCAATGACTGGGAACTCACCAAGGAGACGGAGTTGCAACGGCTTCTCGGCAAACTTCCCCGGCTTGACGACAGAGAAAAGGAGGAAGTCTGTTATGCGTTCGATCGGCTCGTGAACAAACTGTTGCATCCGCCTCTGGAGTCGCTTCGGAATGAGTCGCGGCATGGTGTCCCTCAGCTTCTCATTGACGCCCTGGCCCGTCTCTTCCGGCGTTAGTAGTTGCGCCGTAAAATAGGTGATTTAGTGAAATTGCTCTTGTCCCTTTTCGGGATTTTTGTTAGGATAGTGTATTGTTTTAACAAGACCTTATTTCAACAGAAAGGAATCCGATG
>JAISQK010000369.1 GCA_031274255.1 Planctomycetaceae bacterium
CATTCTGTCTTTAAAAGAATGCCTCCGGCGGCCAACGCAAGGGCGTTGGATCCCCAGATGGGACTGCCGTCCCGAACAAATAACCCGTTCGCGTTGCTCACTGGTATCAACCGGCGGAACAAAAGAGAATGTAGTTGGAAAGAGTATCTAACGGAAAGCGAACCGAACGAAGTGAGCGTGAGCATGCCGACCGCGAAGCTGGGAGGCAAACCGCCCGCCGCGGCGTCGCGGCCCGACTTACGTCATTTCAAAACGACACCCTAATCACGTGGAGATGTCGGTGAAGATGATTCCTTTGACGAGCGGTGCTCCGAGAATTTCGTTGACTTTCACAAGAACCTTGTTGCGGACAACGCCCAACACGGGATCGTTAATTTCAGTACTCGGCGTGCTTCGGAGAATGATCGTGATGGCACTGCGGACGCGGAACTTGTTTTCTTCGTATTTCTTTTTGAACATTTCCTCGTCGGACTTGTTAATCAGTCCGTAGAAATGAATGGAAATGCGAAACTCACTGACATCGTTACCGCGTTCGGTAAGCATGAATTCACCGAGGTCCTGTTCAAGTTTTTCCTCCGGTTTGATGGGGGATTTTCCGGTGTTGTCATACTTCGGTTTTACGGCGTTCTCAACTTCACCGGCGATGATCGGTCCGACTTCGCTTCGCACCTTTGCAGGAGACGGAAGCACAAAACTTGCGACAATCACCTCAAGAACAACGACCGCTATGAGAATCGCCAGTACCATCAGATTGGTCAATTTCGGCGATTTTTGTGCCGGTGCTTCACCGGATTCCGAATGGGACGCATCACCTTTGCCGACTGTTGACATGACTCAAAATTCCTGACAATACTTACCAACTTATCATACGACATAAGACAGAACGGACTTCTACCGTCTCTTGTGACAGTATAGCTTCAGAACGGGAGTCTGACGGCTGTTATTCAGGGAAAATTTGCTTTATTCCGACGATTCTTTTGGGATTATTCATGACAACCGGAATAATTAAAAAGCTTTTTGACGGGGCCGAGCCGCCATCATTGAGCGTGTTGCCGGGAAATCGAACGGAATTCTCTGGTGCATGTTGTCTGCCAATCTTTCGTTTGTGCCGATAAGACAAGATTGTCGTTTCTGACGGAATTGTGTCGTCGTTTATCTCTTTCCCGATGTTTTTTTGTCCGCCGGATAATCAGAGATAGCTGCAAACATGGAGTCGTGCTGCGAAAATACCGTGAATCATAAAATTCTTTGCTTTGCTATTGATTTTGCGTTTCCTGGGAAATATAATAGCGGTTTCAGGTCAAGTCACCGCAAGACCTCCCCAACATACCCCTGGAAGGAGACAACGTTGTCATCAGAGACGCAGGAATTGATTAATAGGCTCATCGTAAACATCAGCAGTGTGGTGCTTGGGAAAAAAGATGTCATCAAACAGTGTCTGGTCGCTCTTTTGGCCGAGGAGCATGTTCTTTTGGAAGACGTGCCGGGAGTGGGAAAAACGCTTCTCGGACGTGCCATCGCACGCAGTGTTGAAGGGAAATTCCGGCGGATTCAGTTCACGCCTGATCTTTTGCCCGCCGACATCACCGGAAGTAACTTCTACAACGCCAAAACACAGGAGTTTCTGTTTGCGGAAGGCCCCATTTTCACCAATATTCTGCTGGCCGATGAAGTGAACCGCACGACTCCCCGAACACAAAGTGCCATGCTTGAAGCGATGGACGAAAAACAGGTTTCCATTGACGGGACGACCTATTTCCTTCCGAAACCGTTTATGGTGATTGCCACAGAGAATCCGATGGAGTACGAAGGAACCTATCCGCTTCCTGAAAATCAGCTTGATCGTTTTTTGCTCCGAATTTCCGTTGGTTATCCTGAGCGTGAGAGTGAGCTTGCGATTTTACGGAGTCATCAGGAGAAAAAACCGATCGACACCCTTGAACCTGTGCTCACATGTCAGCAGGTTTTACAGCTTCAGGAAGCGGTCAAACAGGTCGGAATTACGGACGCGATCTATCGCTATCTCCTTGATATTGTGGAAGTGACGCGAAAAAGCAAGGAATTGTACGTCGGAGTGAGTACCCGGGGAGCGATTGCCTTCAGTCATGCGGTTCAAGCTTACGCTCTTCTTGAGGGGCGGAATTTTGCCGTTCCCGATGATGTCAAAACCCTTGCGGTGCCGGTGCTGGCGCATCGTGTCATCGCGAAAACCTACAGTCACGGAAATGTCCGGACCGCAACGGAAAGTCTGATCGCTCATTTCCTTGATTCTGTGCCGGTTCCGGTATGATCCTGATTTTGATACAAAAAATGTTACCTGTTTCCCTTGATTTAACCCGATTAACCAACATGGAGTTTATTATGCTCAAAAAATGGTCCCTTCTGTTCCTTTTTGTGTCCCTTTTCTCTGTTCCGCTGACGCGTTCGTCCGCCGAAGACTCCGCCGTTCCCGATAAAGACGGTTTTGTGTCGATTTTCAACGGAAAAAACCTTGACGGCTGGGCCGGAAATCCTGCAATCTGGTCGGTGGAGGACGGCTGCATTACCGGCGCGACCGGTGAAAGCGGCGACAATAAATTGACGTACAATCAATTTCTCATCTGGCGGGGAGGTGAAGTCGAGGATTTTGTCATCACGTTTGACATCAAATTAACCAAAGGCGGAAATTCCGGAATGCAGTTCCGTTCCTGGGAGGATGTGGATAACAAAAAGCAGCCGTACCGCGTGTATGGTTATCAGGGGGATTTCGACGGCGACGCGGTGCATTCCGGTATTCTTTACGGAGAAAACTTTCGCGGCATTCTCGCGCAAAGAGGTCAGGAAACGGTGATCGGCGACGATCATAAACCCAAAGAGGTCAAACGGTTTGCGGAAAATGAAGACATCAAAAGGCAGATCAAAATCGAAGACTGGAACCATTATGAAATCACTGCTCAGGGGTTCAAAATCACCGAAAAAATCAATGATGTCGTGACCAGTATCTGTACCGACAATGATACCAAAGTGCGTCGCGCAAGCGGCATCCTTGCCATTCAGGCCCATGTCGGTCCGCCGATGAAGGTTCAGGTGAAAAACATCAAACTGAAACGGCTCCCGAAGGAAAAGGAGGCGGATTCCCTGATTCCGTAACGTCCTTTTCCCGTGATCGCCCCGTAGCGCGGCAACGTGTTGCGCCGGCGAAACCGTATGCGGAGTCTCCGCGGCGGTCACATGTGGAAGTCGAACCGGGTTTGCCCTTCGGAAACCGTGATGACCTGCTTGCTTGCCGACCCGTATTCGGGAGGCGTCACGTCTTTGTA
>JAISQK010000006.1 GCA_031274255.1 Planctomycetaceae bacterium
AGACGGTCCCCAAGCGACGGTCCGCCCGGCGTCAAAACAGTTTGGCGGGGGCTACAGAAATTCTACACCCTCTACGACTATAGGGAAATGTTTGATTTTATGGGTCAAGTTTAGCCCAAGCCGACACTTTCCAAAAGTGTCCACACGGCGAACTGATGAATTGCCGAGGAATGTTCCGAAAAGGCCGGAAATTTCTCCGCATATGTCGGAAAAGATTGCTGTAACTCTTCGACCGTCCGCATCTCCTCAAAAAACAACACCGTGCCGTAACCGGAAGCGAAACAGGTATCGATCTTCTCTTCCGTTTTCACGAACGCTTCCGCCGAAATCCGTTTTTTCAAAGTCGCCTTAACGATTTCCCAAAATACGGTGTGATGCTTTCCCAACAAAAGTACCAGCCGGGCGGACTGAGAATTGAATGCTGAAGGAAGATTCCACACCGCAAAATGAAGTAACTGTTCCAACTCCTGATCCGGAATGGAGGATTCCGGTTTCAATGCGTAACAGGTTCTCCGTTGTTCAAACGCTTCTTTCAGATTCTTTTCCATAGTTTCCTCAGTTTTTCATATTTTACAGTAAAACTTCAATTTGACAACATCCGTATTCCGCATCATTCAGTTACTGAAATAAAATCCGCCGTGAGGTCCCGTAATCCCTATTGAAATCCCGTGGTGGTGATGGTGAGGATAAACAGAATGCGGAACCGGATAAACCGGCACAACCGGAGACGGTATCGGCACCGTTACGACAACCGGACGGGGAGGATAGTAACGAATCGGCGGAACAACGACAACAGCCGCTCCATGACGGGTATGACCATGATTACCATATCCGCCGTGTCCGTAATGCCCCTGCGGCGAGGAACTTCGGGGACGGTTCCATGCTCCGGGATAATGTTGTCCGAAAGCCGCCGACATCGGAACACATACAAATGCCAAAACAACCAAAATACTGACCAGTTTTTTCATTTTTCTTCTCCTTGTCTCCTATGTTTATGAAAATAGGAAATGTTGACATGATTGACCCCATAACAGGGCGAATTTTTATTCCGCTCTCCACAAAAACGCAGCTTCATTGGGGGAAACTGTTTTCTCCGGTTTCACGGAAAATTTCACCAGCTTAAATAGATAATGGTAAATGGAACGCCCCCGGCGACACAAAATCACAAAAACTTGAAAAATTCTTACAGATTTAGAAAAATTTTCATCACGGCCAACGGGAGAAACTCTTTACCTAAATCAAAAAAGAAAAAACACAAACTCCCCCCGCCATATCCGGCTCTGACCCTACACGGATTCCTCACTGTATTGCTGCAATTTATGGTCTTTCTCTTGGCATCTCTTCCCTTGGAGACATGTTCATCGGCCTGTTCGGGGCGGATGGACCAGCACCTCGGGAACCAGGCGGTCCTGCGTCAATCGCCCGACCGCCGCCACCGCCGAATCCACCGCCCGGACGCTGGGTCGGCGACGAAACACGCATTCGGTTGAAAGGAACGATTCCAGGCCAAAGGAGACGGGAAAGCATTTCCCGCACAAATTGGTCCGGATGCGACTTCACGATGGAATCCAAATCCATCCCTTTGTCCGGGAAAAAGCTGAGGATTTCGCCGAAAAGTTTTTCCTGTTCTCTTGTGAAGCGTCTGGTACGGAAGAGCTGCATAACATCGTTTTTGCGAAGTTCCGACGAAAGAGCAAATATTATTCCTCCCTGAATGAACATCGGACGTTCCAATTCCCCTCTTTTATCGAATTCCTCCAGAGCTTCCGGTGTTAATTTTGAACGGAATTCCTCAACGGAAATCCTGTTCCGCAACAAATCAAACATCTGGTTCGGCGGTGTTTTGGAATGGATGCGTAAAATCGCTGTTTTAGTAAAGATTCCCGGTAAATCAGGGTTTTCTCGAAACAGTACCGCAAAGACGGTTACTTGCTGCTGCAGATTTTTTTTGCCGTCATTATCGATTTGCTCAATATATTTTTTATATTCCTGATCAATCCAGTCCCGATAAATATTGAGATAAACCGTCGGCTCCGTTCTTTGCAGAGGGGTCAAACGATCCTGAAATTCCCGCTCCCGATCCGTCACGGTTTCTTCCTCACGGACGAGCGATTCCCGAATGTCCGAGAGCTTTTTCTCATTGGACAAATACTGATGTTCCATTCTCCGGCTCTGCAAAAGCGTCTGCAACCAATCACAATACGCCCCCATCGTCTTTTCGAGGTGTTCGGAATCCTGACTTTGTTTGATTCCCTGATAGATTTTTCTAATCCGCTGCCGCTCTTTTTCACCCAACTCGAAATACCGCTGATGATTTCTAATGAGCGAATCAAAAAGCGGTGACTGGTCGTCCCGCAATTTTCGGAGCTTGTGAGCCGTTTCCTCCATTTTGGCATTGATTCCGCGTTTTTCGTACATTAAAATTACGGCAAGAACCAACGTCACAAAGGCCAAAACGGAAACAACCCGCCGGAGTGTCACCCTTTGTGCCGGAATTTTCATCATGGTTCCCTCCGATCCTCAAAAATCTTTTGATCCGACAATTCCTGCAATATCTCTATATTATCTATTTGCTGGTATTGCTCCAGTTTCTCAATGATTGGAATGTCATGGAGAAAAATCCCGACCCGATAAATCCGCCACAGTACGGCAAGTTGAAATCCGATCAATCCAATCAACACAAACGCCAATATTTTGAAAATAAAATCAGGAATCTTTCGCTTTTGCTCTGATTTTTCCTTTTCCTGGAGTTCCTTTTCCACATCCGCGACGAGAATCTCCATTGTGGAGCGAACCAGTGACTTATCAACCGGCACCGTTTCAAGAGCGTCAAGCATATTCCATGTTTGCTCCAGTGATGCCATTTTGTCACGAAAATTGCTATCCTGTCCCAACCGCTCCTGCACCCCCTGAACCTCATCCGCGTTCAGTTCGCCGTCGAGGTAGGCAACAAGAAGTTCTTCCTCCGGCTCCATTGCGGTATCAATGAAGTTCACTGTTGAAGAAGTTTGAGTGGTTTGGGTTGTTTTTTCTTTCACGTTTTTTCTGATCCGTTTTGATGTCCCGCGACCTGTTTTCCGTGTTCTACGTATGGCCCCAACACGGCTCGGAGATTGTTCCTGGCTCGGCAAAGGAGCGATTTCACCGCTTGGGGAGTCAACTGCATGACCCTTGCGATGTCGTTGTAATTCATCCCTTCAAATCGATTGAGCATGACCGCTATCCGCTGATTTTCGCCGAGCGAAGCGATCGCAAGCCTCACCGCCTCCTGAACTTCCAGCTTGTCGAGCTGTCGCGTCGGCATAACGGCACTCTTGGCGGGAATGCTGTTTTCCATCGTCGGCATGCCGCTTGAGCTGTCGCTGCTGTTCGGCATCTGAAGTTCCGGATGACGCTTTTTGGTTCTGATCGCATTTAGGGCAATGTTGTTGGCTATCGTGAAAAGCCATGTGGAAAACTTCGCTTCCGGCATATAGGATTTTCTGGCACGATAAACCCGGAGGAAAACTTCCTGCGTCAAGTCTTCCGCCTGATCACGGTTGCCGATCACATGCGTCAACAATGAAATGACCCGCCCCTGATACCGAAGCATCAGTTCCTCAAACGCGGTCGCGTCATCATTTTGAACCTGAACCATCAGACGAATATCCGGGTCTTTGATTCTCAATTGCTCAATGGAGGATTCCGTAGCCACCAATCAATGTCCTTGAAGAGTCATAGGGTGCAAACTTCCGGTACTACAGAAGTTTTGTGAAACAACTTTCAAAATCATAAAGATTCCAACATCATGTTGAGTTGCCGGAATCTCATGACTCTTTTGAAATCGTTCTAATGTCTCCATTATAGTGATTAAACCTGAAAATGGAAAATGGTTCCCGCAAAATCCTGAAGAAATCCCGGAAAAATCGATTGTAACCGGAAACATCCGGCCTTTGTGAAAGAAACGGTGTCTCGGTCGCAAGAACACATACCAGCGGCGCAATGTTTTCCAATGTCACAACATGATGCCGGTCATGAGGCGGTTACGGCACATTCCGGAAAGAAAAGGAGAAGGGGAAAACTTTGTTCAAAAACTGTAACCTTTTGAAGTAAAAGAAGTTATGATTTGTTCAAAATAATTCAGACGGATTTGGCACACTAAATGCAGTATTCTCCTTTCGTTCATCTCCTTTTGTTGGTTTGCAACCGGTGATTCATGACGGGCACTTTCCCTTTCCCCCTACCTTGCCCATGGCCTCTATCCTTCCGCCACATGAGTCACTGGTCTGCAAATTTTTGAACTTTCTTCTCTCCGCAATGCAGCTAAGCGGATCAGAAATCAGGTTGTTCGTATTTTTTAAAAATCCCCCTCGCGGTTGTGGAGAAGTTTCCGCATCCGTTCGACAATCGCCGTGTGCATCTGACTGACACGGCTCTCCGAAAGGTCAAGTGTCATACCGATTTCCTTCATCGTCAGTTCCTCAAAATAGTACAGAATGATAATCATCCGCTCGTTTTTCGAAAGACCTTTGGTGAATGCCCGAATCATTTCAACTTTGCGGAGCCGTTCGGTCGGGTCTTCACCTCGTTTGTCTGCGATGATGTCCATTTCGCTGACTTCTTTGAGACTTTCCGTTTCGAACCATTTTTTGTCGAGACTGGTGAGATTGACGCCATGTGTTTCGGCGAGCATTTTAATGAATTCCTCCAGCGGCACCTGAAGATATTCTGCGACTTCTTCCTCGGTCGGTTTGCGGGCAAGGAGACCTTCGAGGGACTTGTAAGCCTCATTGATTTTTGTCGCTTTGGATCGAACCATCCGGGGCACCCAGTCCATTGACCGGAGTTCATCAAGCATCGCCCCTTGAATTCGGGAAATACAGAATGTCTCAAACCGGACACCGCGTTCCAGATCAAACGCGTTGATTGAGTCCATTAGTCCGAATGTTCCCGCGGAAATCAGGTCGTCAAGCTCCACACCATCCGGCAAACGAGCCCAAATCCGTTCCGCCCGGCTCTTGACCAGCGGCATATACCGTTCAATCAGTTGATTACGCGCATCAATATCCGTCTTGTTTTCCTTGAACCGAATCCATAAACAATCGATTTCTGTTAGTGCCGTGGTCGAAACCGCCATAAACCGCTCCATACCTGTTTAGGTGACTTTGGGAAAAGACACCAGATTTTTTCGCTTAATCCTTTAACCCTTTGTATTACAAGGGGTTATGCCGTCAAAATCATCAAGATAACGGGAAAATGCTCAATAGGCTTTACCTTTTTAATCATGAATAAGGTAAACAATAACAATTTTTTGCGTTTCAGGAAAGACCGGTTTTTGCCCAAAAGACAAATTTTCCCGATGTTTTCCCTTAAAAATCACAAGTCACCGGCAAGCAGGAACGGTCATTCTTCAGAATTTGAATTTTGCGGCGATGAAGTATTTCCGCGGTTTTCCGCCCGGCGAATCATTTCACGCAGCATCGCTTTGGACGACTCGTGGAGCACTTCGTCAAGAATTTTCCCGACCACATAACCGACTCCGTAAAAAATCAGCAGCGTATGGCATGCGTTGGTTAGAATCAAATCAACTTCGCTGCCCTGTAGAAGTCCGAGCAGAATGACAAGAATCATCATCGCCATACCAATATATGCGGCAATGAGTACCGGAAATTTCACTATCACAGGCGGTTTTACCGGTTCCGGTTGTTCCGCCTTGTCTGTTTTTTCCTGAAGCAGCTCCAACAGAAGAGGGTCAATTTGAGAAGACGATGCCCAATCCTGAAAATTGATTTTTCCCATTGACACATCCCTCTATCATGAAAAGCTATCGACACACTACTATAGTGTTTTATCGGCACAATCACTATAAAACTTAAACAAAGCGTCGTGAATTTCGGTTTTTTTTATTGTGCTGATTTTACTGAAAACACTCAATTCAACGGATAAATCGGTCGATAAGTCCGTTGTCGATTGTTTATCGGCACCCCCAATTGGAAAAGCAAATTAAGTTAGTCAGGGAGGATTTATGCTATTAACACAGTTACCTGCTGAGGAAGTGGCACAGCTGTGGCAGGAGTTTATCAAAGATCGGACCAATCAGGAATTACGGAACATTCTCATTGAGCAGTATATGCCGCTTGTCCAGTTTCATGGTGAGCGTGTGTGTTCCCGATTGCCGGATGAAGTTGATTTGGATGATCTTGTTTCTGCCGGTATTTTCGGACTGATGGATGCGATTGATGCGTATGATCTCAGCCGAGGTGTCAAATTTGAGACGTACTGCGTCCCTCGAATCCGCGGCGCCATGCTTGACGAACTGCGGAACATGGACTGGGTGCCGCGTCTTGTCCGCTCAAGAACCCGCAAATGTTCGGAGGCGATGAAAGAGCTCACCGATCATTTGGGACGCAGTCCTTCTCATGAAGAGCTTGCACAGCACATGCGTCTGAATCCTGGGGAACTCGACAAAATTCTTTTTGACGCCAACGCGACCAATGTTGTCAGCCTCAATAAAAAGTGGCATGAAACCGATGGTTCCAAAGACATCAGTGAAATTGACCTCATTGAGGATCAAAAAGGAGAAGACCCTACCGGACGCATTCAAAAGTCCGATCTTATGCGGCTGGTCACGAGAGGTCTGAGCCGTAATGAGCGTCTGATTATCATTCTTTACTACTATGAAGAGTTGACGATGAAGGAAGTCGGCAGAACGCTTGCTCTCAGTGAAAGCCGTGTCAGTCAGATGCACAGCAGTATTGTCGAACGGCTTCAGCTTCAGCTTGAGGAACGGCGTCCTGAATTTGCGTGATGTCAGCGAGGACAGAATGTGGAAATGTGGATGTAATATGCCGTTTCCCGTTGGTCGCTAGGCGGTGTCTCGTCAATAGTTGACAGAGGAAAGTCAGAGTGTTCTAATCAAGGGAAAAATGGAGGTTTATCAATCCGAACTCGACACACTCATACAACTCAATTTCCAAAACCTTAAAAAGGGTCTATTAATGCCGTTGTAAGGTATAGCTATGGAAAACACTAAACGAAAAACAAAAAACCTTCTCCTTTTCCCTTTGTGATTGCCGCGAGCCTCCGGGGTGCAACGCACGGGCGTTGCACCCCGGAGGGGACTGCCGTCCCGAAAGCCACGAACCCGCTCCCGATGGTTGCTGATATTGGTGAGCGGAACAACGAGAAAAGAATTAACAATGGAAGCCGACTGCGTAGCCGGGAAGCAAGTGCGATGCAACGGCACGCTGCCGGAACAAAAGAAAGTCGTTGGAAGATATTCAATTGACCACGTGAAACGTTCCCAATACGGCACGATGATCAGACGGGTATTGGTCAAATCCGATGTCGCTGACTTCACTCGCTTCGCCGACCGTTTGCACATCAAGAAGTTCTACATTCGGACCGTGAAAGAAAAGGAAATCAATCCGGTCGAGCACTTCGCGTTTCGCAGGCAATGTTGTCCAGGTATGACCTTTGCGGGCCACTTCATCCGGGTATTTCACGCGGTAACTGTCTTTCATCTCCGCTTTTTCCATAAACGCCTTCGTTGCAGGCCACGCGACAGGAAGTTTACAGATTCCCGCCTGTGCCGCTTTTTCCGTCCAATCCAGACAGGATGGCTCGTTAAAATCACCGGTTAAAAAAATCGGAACCCCCTCTTTTTGGGCCTCCTTGATGTCGGCGATTGTTTCCTCGACCTCTTTGCCTCGCGACTTCCACGCGGACGCGACCGCTTCTTCGGCGGTATTGAGTAATGGTGCACCGCAGTATTCAATGCCGTTTAACTGATACGGTTCATAAGGACAATACATCAAATGCAGATTGAACATCCAAACGCATTGTCCGTCATTCCTTTGTATTTTGCAGCCTTTTCCATTCGGCGATGTTTTGATGACGGGATAACGGCTTAGGATTGTACGGCTGGAATTAGCCGCGTAAGTATGCCACCCCATCTCTTCGGCGATTTTTTCCGCCGTATTGCTTCCATTTTTCGAGGCTTCCTGAATACCGACGATATCCGCCGCGGTTTCCTTAATAACCCGGGTTGTTTCTTCGATGGATTTTCCACCGCCGATCCAAATATTGAAACTCATCACTTTCAATGTCGAGACATTCCGTTCTTTTGGCCGCTCCTGCGAAAAAAGGAACATGGAATGCATGAAAAGGAACAATACCACCGATAAAGTAACACATTTTTTCATAAAATTTCTCTTTTCTAAAAGTTTCATTGATCCGGTACAGGAGATTCAGCGGCGTTGTAAATCTTTCACTTTTTTCGGAGTCCGATCCACATCGCCGGTCAGGTTGAACTCAATGTTTTTCTCTCCGCTTTCCGGGATGAGGATTTTCAAGCCGGTCGTATTTTTTCCGCCGTATTCCGGCGGAAGATGTTCGATGACTTCACGGGTATCATGAATCACCGGTTGACGGCTTCCTTCGGGATGTTCTTCGCGTATTTCGCCCCTTTGTTCGATTTTAGTCACCGTAACAATATACTCTCCCGGATAAATGCCGTCATTGAGATTCAATGTCATTGCGGTGAAATTTCCTTTCGCATCGGTGATTGCGGAGGCGGATCGGGTCTGACCTGTCGGATGGAATGTCACAGAAGCCCCCTCCACCGGTTGGCCATTGAACTTCAACACCCCTTTGGCGGGGACAAGTCCGCCAAGACCGCCGCTCTTTCCGCATCCCGCACAAAACAGTGTGCAAATCATCAAAACAAGAACACTTACACTTTTACTCATATTATACAAACTCCTGATTAAAATGGAAGAAGAATCCGGTGAACCGCACCGTCCGCAAACGGCACGGCTGACCAGGATGACGGAAAGACCGAACCGACTCAAGCGGGTTGAAATTTCGCCCGCCCCGGCAACGGCAATACGGCAACAGCGTTAGGGAAGTCCCTTGCTTTCTCCGGCGTCGATTGAGCCCAATGCTCCCCAGACTCCAAACGGGGATGTGCTGCCGCGGTTGTCGCCTGCGTAACGAAACCACTCTGTCAATGTTCCGCATTCAATGGTCTCGCTGATAAAATGAACGGAGCCGTCTCCCATACAGACATTCACTCCGCCGGTATGAAAACTTGTCGGAGGTAACTGTGACGCGTTTGAACCGGCAGGATAAACATCACTAACCGAAATGGAAGAACATGACGGAGCGTTCGGCGGCAAAATCGTATGGAACATGGCGTTATGAAGTTTGTAGTAGCCAAAAAGGGTACCGGAACCATCGCGTCCCTGAACGGTACTGTTGTATTCTCCGCCGATTCCTTTTTTTTCCAGACACCCTTGCGGCCTCGTGTTCCATGCGTCAAGATTAGCAATACCGCCCTTGATTTTACTGACAACGGTACCACCGGTTCCGGGACTTGCACAACGTTCACTGAAAATAACCGTATTAGTCAACCCATCCGTAATGACGGCAAAAGTGTATCCGGATTCCGTCCCCCAACTTGACCCGAATTTGGATGAAACTTTCATGCCAAACGGAGACCGGTTGTTTCCAGGCCTCCCATAACTTTCAAGTACAAAGTCCGCTTCGGAAAAGCAATAGTTTGTCGGCGTACAGGCCCCTGTATGACCGGAAATCGTATGAGGTTTTTGTCCTCCCGAATCGGAGGGACACAAAAGTGTTGCAATGGTTCCCTTCCAACATGCCCGATCTGAATGAGGGTTGTTACTGTCATTGTTACTGTAATCATCAAATCCGGTGATTTCATTGTAGCGTGCCGTTTCTTCAAAAAAAGGGAGCATCGTCACGAAAGCGGTGCGGTTTTGATTCGGCCCGGTCCCATGCCCCGGTAATTTGTTAAGTCCTTCATGGAAATTGTGAACAGCGAGACCAAGTTGTTTCAACTTATTGGTACACTGCATTCGCCTTGCGGCTTCGCGGGCGGCCTGAACGGCGGGCAAAAGAAGAGCAATCAAAATCCCGATGATTGCAATCACGACAAGAAGCTCGACAAGAGTAAAAGCGGGTCGGACAGTAAACCCCGATGGGGT
>JAISQK010000131.1 GCA_031274255.1 Planctomycetaceae bacterium
TCCGGTGCGAATTTTCCACAGGCGTGCAGCCCCAAAGGATTTCGAACCGCCGCATGACTCGTTCGTCAGGATAGCTGTAACGTCATCGTTGGAACGTCTTCCGTTCTTCCTCCGTATAATGGGCTCGCAACATCATCTTCCTCCTGAAAAAACTTAGTCGAAAAAGAGAATTATATCAGTTTATGCCTATCTTGAAAATAGATGATTATTAACGTTGAGGGGTATAACTATGCACTACATGATTACAGTTTCAACGGACTGCCGGTAAGTTTTATGAATGCCTCGATGTATTTTTCACGGGTTTTCTGAACAATCACCTCGGGAAGAACCGGCGGCGGACTGTTTTTGTCCCATTCGGCATCATTTTGCAGCCAATCACGGACAAACTGTTTGTCGTAAGAGGGTTGAGCGTGTCCCGGTTCGTAGAGGTCAACCGGCCAAAACCGCGAACTGTCCGGTGTCAAAACTTCATCAATCAAGAGGATTTCGCTGCCGAGTCTGCCGAACTCAAATTTTGTGTCAGCGATGATAATACCGCGTGAAAGTGCGTATTCCGCTCCTTTCTGAAAAATCCGGATCGACTTGTCCCGCAACTCCTCCGCAATATCCAAGCCGACCAGCTCCGCCATCTGCGTGAACGAGATATTCTCATCATGTCCTTCGACCGCTTTCGTGGACGGCGTGAAAATCGGCTGTTCGAGTTTGTCACTTTCGCGAAGTCCCCGGGGAAGTTCCACTCCGCAAACCGTGCCATTCGCCTGATATTCCTTCCAGCCGGAACCGGAAAGATAACCGCGGACAACGCATTCTATTGGCACAACCTCACACTTTTTGCCGAGCATGGAACGTCCGGCGAACCAACTCCGGTCAACTCCGGCGGGAAACGGCATCGTATCAACATGAGTGGTGAGAAGGTGATTGGGAACGCCGAGCATATTGAACCAAAATTCCGCCATTTGATTGAGCACTTTTCCTTTGTCGGGAATCGGCGTCGGGAGAATCCAGTCAAAGGCGCTAATCCGGTCCGTACTCACTAGCAAAAGCGAGTCTCCAAAATCGTAACAGTCACGCACTTTTCCCTGTTTCCGGGAGACTCCGGGAATTTTATACTCGGCCATGATTTTTGTCTGTCATTCTCCGCGGAGTTTGATGTTGTAGACGGTGAGTTTTTCGCGAATTTCTTTGAGACTGGTGACTCCAAAGTTTTTACATTCGAGAAGTTCGTCGGCGGTTCTGCGGACAAGTTCCCCGACCGTCTGAATTCCAAGCCGGTTCATGCACTTTCTCGCACGGACAGAAAGATTGAGATCGTTGATCGGTCTCGCCAAAGTTGCCTGTTCATCCGGCGACAATGCCTCGACTTCGACAGTCTCCGGGGTATGTTTTTCCGTCGCAAGCTGTCCAAGCTGTAATCCCTTGAGCGTCAACATGTTGCGGATTTCATCAAGGCTCGTTTCCCCGAAGTTTTTGCTTCCCAACAGGTCTTGCTCCGTGTGACGGCAGAGGTCGGCCAGCGTATTGATCCCCATATTTTTGAGACAGGAACGGCTTCGGACGGAAAGTTCGAAATCGGAGACCGGCAGATTAAGAATCTGACTCATCTGATCGCGGCGCCGCTGAGCCTCCTCGTCAAAGTGCATTTCACTGGAGGCTTTCGCATCTTTCAGGAAGAGCATTGCCTGTTTGTTCATCGGTTCCGTGTCGAGAACCCGTTGAAAACAGAGAACCGCCTGTTCATACTGTCCGAAATCCTCGTAGAGAATCCCAATATTGAATAGCGTACCGACATTTGTCGGAAAGTGGCCGACGGCACGTTTGTAAAGATCAAGTGCCTCCTCATCATTCCCCCGTCGCTCATTTTCCAGCGCCAGTCCAAACAACGCCCCAGGATGATTTCTGTCAGCCGAAAGCGCCCGTTCGTAAAGAGCAATCGCTTCATAGGGATTGATTCCGATTGCAGCAACCGTCGCCCCCCGCTGGTAGAGATATTCGGCGGTTTGTTCAATCGCCCCGGAAAGTCTGTCCAGTTCCGCCAGACTTTTCTCATTTTCACTCATGGCACGGTACGTTTCCGCACGGCCAAGTGTACAATAATCCACATTATAACCGGCTTTTTGAGCAAGGTCATAACTGTGAAGAGCTTCCTCATGTTTTCCCAAGGAGAAATTGAGTCTGGCCAGATAGAAATGGGCCAAAGCTCCGCCGTCGCCTGATTTCAGCGTTTGCACCGCTTCCTGATACTTTCCGATCAGAAACTGACAGACCCCAAGACGCACAAACCCCGCCGGACTCAGTTCGTCCGACTTTGCTTCGAGTTCCTGCACAGAATTCTTCAGCACTTCAAACTGATTGAAATCCCGGCTGGAAATGGCGGAAAGTTGGTCAATTTCGCGCGGACCAAAAGTACCATCAAACAAAACCGCCTGTTTCACATCGAAATCCTGGAGGTTTGCTGTCATCATCATTCTCCATCTCCCCTGTCATATCTACCGCAACAAAAACAACACAACTGCCATAATGTACAGTAGCACGATCTTTTGGCAAGGGGGGAGTACCGCATTTCCACCGGAAAGACGCGGTTATTGCCGGCACTAAAATTAATGTCTCTTATTTAAACTTTTTTCGTTCCCTTATCATCTCCCGGTCACCCTGCCGCTGCGATTCCCCTCGTGAAGAGGGGAAATTTTCGCGGCATTGTATTCAATATTGCAATCTGAATATTGAATCAGGAAATGACACCGGGATTTACAGATCCGAGGATTCAAGGCAGAGTGAAAGAAGTACGGAATACCCTGCCACATCTTCCAGTGTTGCGTCGATCAACTCGACTTTGTTGTCCGCGTCACTTTCAAGCAATTGTTTGACTCGCGAAATTTTATCGCTCAAGCGGACGAGCATCGCATAAATCGGAGTGACCTGCGGACAAAGAACAGGATTGCTCGTGACAATGTCTCCATAGATATTGTTCTTTTCTACAACAGTTGCACTAATTTTGTCGAATTTTTTCTTGATTTCGTCAGCAGTGGACATTTGAAACTTTCTAAAAATGGTTTTCTGGAAATTCAGGTTAAATGGATTCTCAATGAGAATAGTATTCATTTTGAGCCTTCTTCCTTAAAAGCGGAAACTCATCGTGATTTCTATATTATAGTAGATAAAATAAGTGATATATAAAAAATAGAGGAGAAAATCAGAAATTTCCTGGAAAATTTTTCAGTGATTGATTTTTGCAGGATACTATGTCACAGAGCGTCCTATCATCATTCCTGCGATCATCGCGAAAATTCCCAAAATGTTGTTTCCGGCAAAATGCAACAGTGCCAAATGAGGGAAACCGAGTCCGCGAAGCTGCTCCATCTCAAACGCGAATGCGGAAAAAGTCGTAAAACCGCCAAGGAAACCAGTCAAGACAACAAGTTTCCACTCCGGCGAAAACCTTCCGGAAGTGAAAAGTTCCGCGAAAATGCCGAACAGCAGACATCCCAAAATATTGACACAGAAAGTTCCCCAAGGGTAACGGCTCCCGAACCACCATAACGTCAGTTGTGAAACGCCGTATCGGGACACGGTTCCCAACGCTCCGGCAACACCAAGGGCAAAAATCAGAATCAGCGGTTTCATTGGGAGATTTCTGTGACTCGTTTGTTTCTTAAGCTGCGGCAAGGCAACCCACCGTATATTAACGGGAACATCATTGACAATGCTATCCATTCGCAGCGGTTTGTCAACGGTAAGAAAATCCCCCGTTCAATCAGAACATTCGTTCCATGCCGGCTGCTCTTTGCGGGAGATTTCCGGCGATCAGCCATTTTCCGGAATGTTTCTTCCCTGTCAATATTACCAACCGATTGGAAACAGTAAGAAAATTTTTGCAAAAAATACGATTTTTTTAAAATTTTCACAGTAAAATTCTTTACTTGTCGATTGTGCTTTTGTATAATGAAAGATGTTGGATAGGAAAGTGTTTTTCGCATTCAATTGACCACAGTTTACCTGTTTTTGTGCAAATGTAAGAAAGAGAGAATGATCATGACGATTTCAAGAAACATTCAAGGAATTTTTGTCCGTATCGGACACCCGAATTCTGAAGTACTTTGGCTTACCGGCGGCGAGGTGATTGACCGTGCCTATCAGGAAGCGTTGATGAGCGGGGACTCCATCCCGGATGTCCTGTTGACACGAAATAACGTCATCAACCTTCAGAACCTGATGTATGACGAGTATGGTGTTTATCTGGGAAGTAAGGATTTGCGGTCGATCACCGTGAAGGAAGCCGTCCGCTTTTTGGGACGTTTCCTTCAGATTTGCCGGTTCCTGACATCACAGGAAGAAGCTCTGCGGTTTGTCAAACTCCTTGAAGAAGGGGACGACCGTGAGGAAAAACGGATCGCAAAAGAGATTCGGAGCAGGATTCCGCAGTTGCCGGAACTTGTACCGCACACCATCCCGAAGCCGCAATTCCTCACGAAAAAAAAGATTTTGCCCGTACATTGACCGAAGAATCCCGCGACTTTCAACGGGCGAAACGGCCGAGTTTTTCCGCCTGTTCCGGACGTCCCAATGTTCGGAGCGTTTCCGCGGCGTGTTCGGCGGCCTGCTGTACCAGTTCCCGTTGTTCGGGGTGAAGCAGAATCACCTTCATCCAGTGCGAAACCGCATTTTCCGGGTCTTGCCGCCGCGCAAAAACCTCTCCCAACAGGTAATGCGGCCCTGCCTGAAGCGGTGTGTCCATCAATTCGGTCTGTTCTTCCCAAGTCAGAGCGTCACTTTTCGAGGCGTCAAAGAGTTTGAGCCGCCAGAGTTGAGCCGTTGCAAGTGCCGCGATCGGACGGTTGGAGGACTTGGCCAGTTTTTGCAGCGTTTCCACCGCTTCGGCCCGATCCGGTGACATCAACAGTAATCCGGCGGCCAGAAGCTGCATGGCGGGATTGTCCTGTTGCCGGATTCCCTGACGTCCGAGAACAAAAGCCGTCTGTTCGCGTTCCGGCACGGTGAACCACGGCAGCGGAATGCACGCAATATACAGCGTTTCCGGGTCCGATTCCGCAAGAAGATAAAACTCGCGGCACGCCTGTTCAAACTCTCCCTGCGCGGTGAGCGACTGAATGATTCTCGCTGTAATCTGCCGCTTGACCCACATCCGAGTTTCTTCGGCACGTGCCGTCTGAAATTGCCGTACCGCTTCAGGATAGTTTTTCGCTTTCATCGACTGGTCGCCGTTGATATGCGCATCCGTGAGTACCGTTCCGAAATTGACAAGCCGGTCGACAGGAATCCGTTCTTCCTTATTGCCGGTTTGGATGACCGCTCCGGTCCGGCTGCTCAACTCGACAATCGTACCGTCGATTTGCTTTGTCTGACCGCTTTCCGTGCGGATAATGAGGAAGCCGGTGTTTTCCGCCGCAAGCGGTGCCGCCCGATATAAGATTAAGATCAACAACAATACAAACATTCCCCGGCATACGAAGGCAGATGACGTTTGATCTGATTTCCGATTTGTCAAATGAACCATGATAAAACAACAATGTAATTCTATTGAAATGAACGATACATGGGGTAAACTCTCCATTCCATTCAATCCCATTTTTTTGAGATAAACATTTATCAGTCTCCAAACCCAACCACGACAATTTCACCGGAACTTTTCTTCTTAAGCAACGTAAAGGGAAATTTACTGTTTGTAATAGGACTTTTGACAGACTGGTCAAATTTGCAGTCAAGAACGGCGCAAAACGTACCATGCTTTTCTTTCACCTCAACCAATTTAACACTCTTTAAGGAATCAAAAAACATATGGTTCGTAGCCACTGACCTGTCAGCGAAAGCCCGGCATTCCTGTTCACTCGGTGATTTCATAATGCCGGGAATCTCCACCCCTGAAAAATGACATAAGGCTGCAATCGTACTGACATCTGTGCCCACGTTAAAAAACGGTGATTTGTCACCTTGCTTGAACTTCGCTATCAACTGATTTGCGAACGATTCTGCTTCTGCCTGTGAAACAGGTTCAAAACCACGGGATTCATCTTTTTTTCCCGAACACCCTGAAAAGCAGGCAATAAATACAAATAAACAAACCGTTATATAACCATTAAATTTTTTCTTCTTCATTATGTTTTCTCCAAATTCTACACTGCTACCTAAAACGGCACTTTCCAATCATTTTTGCCGATTGTGCAAAACAGGTGAAGCAAATCCTAAGCCGAGTTTCCCCTCCTTTTACCCTACTTATGATACCTCGTTCTCGTCCGCGATGCAACGCTTCCTCGCAACGTAGCACGGCGACTCGACCTAACAGGAAATTTCAACCGGCCCGGGGAATCACCGTGACGGCGCCGGGTTCGGGACAAATATAAAAACACGTCGCACAGCCGGAACACCCCTCCCCCTGATAGACGGTCGCCTCATAACCGAGTGCGTTGACCGCTTCCCCGCGGGACAAAACCTTCTTCGGACAGTTCGCAATACAAAGCCCGCACGCCTTGCACAGACTGCCGTGAATGATGACGTGCGGCCCTTGAATTTGCGGTTCGTCCGCCGTCGGATTGCCCCAGACATCGCCGGTGATTCCGAGCTTCTCTTTGGCCATTTCGCGAAGTCTGAACTTTTGAATCTTGCCGCTCGCTGTCATGGGAAACTCTTCCACGAAAAAAATGTGTTGAGGAATCTTGTATCGGGCAATCGCGTTTTTTGCGGCGTCGCGGATATCGTCTTCCGTAAGCGAGGCGTCTTTCCGCAGTATGATGAATGCCGCCACGACCTCACCCCATTTGGGGTCCGGCACGCCGACAACCTGAACATCTTGAACTCCGCTGATCGTATAGAGGAATTCCTCGATTTCCCGCGGATAAATGTTCTCGCCGCCGCGGATAATCATGTCTTTGAGTCTGCCGGTGACTTTGTAGTAACCGTCTTCATCCACTTCGCCGAGATCGCCGCTGTGAAGCCAGCCGTCCTTGTCGACGACTTCCGCCGTCGCTTCAGGCATTTTGTAGTATCCCTTCATGACGTTGTAGCCTCGGCAGCAAAGTTCGCCCGTCACTCCGACACCAACCTCCTCGCCGGTTTCGGGATGGACGATTTTCACTTCGCTGTGAGGATGCTTTCTGCCGACCGTTCCGACCTTTTTGACAAACGGGTCATCTGCCGAGGTCTGCGTGAAAACCGGTGACGCCTCGGTCAGACCGTAAGCATTGGTGATTTCCTTCATATACATTTTGTCCATCACGAGCCGCATGATTTCCGTCGGACAAGGCGAGCCGGCCATGATTCCGGTACGGAGCGAACTCAGGTCGAACAGGTCGAACATCGGATGATTCAGTTCCGCAATAAACATACTCGGCACACCGTAAAGAGCCGTACATTTCTCCTTTTGAACGGCGGCCAGCACCATCAGCGGGTCATACTGTTCGAGCATCACGAGCGTCGTTCCGTGCGTAAGGCATGCCATCACCCCCAGCACCACACCGAAACAATGGAACAGCGGAACCGGCAGACAAAGTCGGTCTTCATGGGAAAACCGCTGACATTCCCCGATGTAATATCCGTTGTTGAGGATGTTGTGATGGGAAAGCATCACCCCTTTCGGAAAACCGGTCGTTCCCGAAGTGTACTGCATGTTGATCACGTCGTGACACCGGAGTGCCGCCATGACATCCCGGAGTTTTTCGTCCGGCACATGTTCTCCCAGGAGCAGAAGTTCCGCCATATTGTACATGCCGCGATGCTTTTCCTGACCGAGGTGAATCAATGTCCTGAGATACGGAAAACGCTCGCTTTTGAGCCGTCCGCGGGCGGCCGTTTTCATTTCCGGCACGAGTTCGAGCATGATGTCACGGTAACTTGTGCCGCGAAACTGATCAATCAGAGCAAGTGCCTTCATGTCGCTGTTTGAGAGAACATACTCGACATCATACCGCTTGTAAAAGGTGTTGACCGTGACAAGCACCGCCCCGATTTTCGCTGTCGCAAAAAGAAAGGTCAGCCAGTCAGGAACGTTATTCGCCCAGATTCCGACATGATCGCCGGTCGTAATCCCGATCTGCAAAAGACCTTTCGCCAAATGGTTGACCCGCTCGTTAAATTCACGAAACGAAAAACGAAGCCCGCGGTCGGGATAAACGATGAAATCCTGATTCGGGTATTTTTCGACCATTTTCTCAAAGAAAACGCCAATGGTATCTGTTGTAAAGAGTTCAGACATAATCAGTTAAGACAAAAATATTACTGAGGAAATTCCTGTTCCGTAAGTGCGGCCCGTATCCCGGCCCGTCCGTAGATGACGCCTCATTGTAGCGGAAACGGAGAAATTTGAAACACACTCGCGGGTGAGAAGCCGACATCTCCCGTGTCATTTCGGCGGTTCAATACCGAAATCGCGGATGGTCAGAAGTGATTGAAAACGGCACCCTTTTTGCCGGAACGTTTCCGCTCCTCCTTCCATACGGTCAATGACGGCAATGACTCCATCGACAACGATTCCCGCTTCCTCCAGACGCTCCATCGCCAAAAGGGATGAACCGCCGGTCGTCACGACATCTTCGAGAACGATAATGCGGTCGCCGGGCTGAACGGGGCCT
The DNA here is from genome assembly GCA_031274255.1 of Planctomycetaceae bacterium. Lineage (GTDB taxonomy): Bacteria > Planctomycetota > Planctomycetia > Pirellulales > Thermoguttaceae > WRMR01. The sequence continues at coordinate 8,580 of JAISQK010000131.1, forward strand.
TCGATGTATTTTTTCGTGCCGTGTCCTTTGGGTTCCTTGCGGATCATGCAGCCGCGGAGTGCGTGACCGTTCACCGCCGCCATCGTCAGCACCGCCGCTGTGATGGGATCGGCGCCAATCGACATTCCGCCGACCAAATCCGGCAGTTTACCGTTTCGGAGCATAAGATGGAGAATCCCTTCGCCGATGAGCTTCGCTCCGAATGCGTCGAGCGTCACTTGTTTGCCGTCGAGGTAATAGGTCGCTTTTTTCCCTGACGCCAAAGTGAAATCTCCGAATTTCAGTGATTTTTCACGGATCAACTGCAGCAAAATGGTGTCGGACGGGTTCATAGCTTGATGATTTTCCTCTAAAAATCGTTTTTGAAAACAACAATAATACATTATAGTAACATTTTTTGAGAGAACTTCCAGTAGAACCGCCGCGGGTCCAAAAGAGACAAAAAGGAATAACATGTTTTCTGTACGATTCATGTCCCGCTATTTTATTTGTTTTTCAAATTATTTTTCAAAATTTTCATCCATTTTTTGCAAACTTGAGTCGGGGGAGATACCCACTTTTGAATCTTGAGTTACAATTACCGTAGCAATCTGAAATTTAAGAGTGTGAAAAATATTGGTTATTTGTTTTAACTCGATACCTGAAGCCGGGTTGCAGAAACTTTTTATTGCGGCATTAATCAGCGTAAAAGGTTCGGGCGCAGGGTATCCCGTTTTTAGTTAATATCGGAGAAAAAAGACATGGCGAGAGGCGGAAAAAGAAAAGGCGCAGGGCGTCCCAAAGGAACCGGAAAGTTCGGAGAACCCACAAAAGCAATTCGTCTTCCGGTTTCAATGATTGACCGGATTATGGGATTCATTGCACAGAAAGGTCTCGTTTTTCCTATCTACACGTCCAACGGGCAGGTTCCTTCGGTCCCCCCTGCGGAGGGGACGGTTCCGGAAACGTTCGATTGGGTCGGTTACTTGTCCCAGAATTCTTCAGCGACCATCACGGTTCGTGTTGCGGATGATTCCATGAACGGAGCGGGGATTCTCCCCAATGACATCCTTGTTGTGGACAAAAGTGCCGAACCGGAGAAGGACAGTATTGTCCTTGCCGCGGTGAACGGAGAATTTCTTCTTCGGCATCTTGTCCGCAAAGACGGCGAAATTGAGTTGAGAGCGGCCAATCCGGCATTCGCGCCCGCCATTGTCCGCGAGGAGCAGGAGTTGACCGTCTGGGGGGTTGTGAAGAGTCTCGCCCGGGAAATTTAGGTTTCACGAAAAAAATTCCGGCAGTCATTCCGGCAGTCATCCCGGCAGTTCGGACGGCCATCAACGGCTGGTCCGGCGTGTTTTTCCCGGACAGCCGATTCTGGGGAGTCGGGCGTTTTCGGGAGCCGGGCCAATTCCGCCGTTACTTTGACATAATGAGGATTTGCTGGCGGACGGATTCTTCGTGGATTTCCTTCAGGATTTCCTTGACAAATTCCGGGTCGAGTTCCATACTTGTTCCAAGCTGACTCCGCTGGTCCATCAGTTCGCTGTATCTTGTGGACTGCAGCACCGGCATGTTGTTTTCTTTTTTATAAGTCCCGATTTCCCGTGAAATCCGCATCCGTTCGGAGAGAAGCTCCAGAATCTGCTCATCAACCTGATCAATACGGAGACGGAGTTCCGAAAGTGTTTCGCTGGGACGGCTGGCATTGCGGATGACAAGCATACTGATGAGATGGTCGAGTGCTTCCGGGGTGATTTGTTGCCCCGCATCACTGAGCGCCGCGTCAGGATGACAGTGCGTTTCAATCAGCAGTCCGTCAAAATTCAGATCCATGGCCTGCTGCGAAAGCGGCGCGACATATTCCCGCTTGCCGCCGATGTGACTCGGGTCGCAGAAAATCGGCAGATTCGGAATCCGCCGCCGCAGTTCGATGGGAATATTCCACAGCGGCGGGTTGCGGTACGTCTTTTTGGCGTGAGAGCTGAATCCCCGATGCACCGCGGCAATGCGGCGGACTCCGGCTCCGTAAACCCGTTGAATCGCCCCGATCCAAAGTTCCAGATCGGGGTTGACCGGATTCTTAATCAGCACCGGCATATCGGTTCCGCGGAGTGCATCGGCGATTTCCTGCACGGCAAACGGGTTGACGGTGGTGCGTGCCCCGATCCAAAGGATGTCAACCCCCGCTTTGAGGGCTTCAAAGACATGATCCTTCGTTGCGACCTCGACGGCCGTGTACATACCGGTTTCCGTCCTGACGTGTTTCAGCCAGGCCAGCCCTTTCACGCCGACCCCTTCGAATCCGCCGGGCTTCGTGCGGGGCTTCCAGATTCCGGCGCGGAAAACCCTGACCCCGTACGAGGCCAGTTCCCGTGCCGTTTCGAGCACCTGTTCTTCGGATTCGGCACTACAGGGGCCGGCAATCACCATCGGACGTCCCGCGTCCACACCGGGTAAAGTCACACTTTGCAATTCCATCGTGGGTTCACTTTCTTTGGTTGAGTTACTGTTGAGAGATTAAAGCCTCTTCATCATAAGGGAAACATGCTGCTGCATCGCAGCCGCGACGCCGCGGCGGGCGGTTTGCTCCCGGCCTCTTCGAGGCGGTCGCTTTCAATAAATAACGTTTCCAACCACTTTCTTTTTGTTCCGCCGATTGATTCCAGTGAGCAACGCGAGCGGGGGAACATGCTGTTCCATCGCAGTAGCCTCATGGTCACTGCGTTCCATTCGGTCTCGAGCCGCGACGGGCGGTTTGCTCCCGGCCTCTTCGAGGCGGTCGCTTTCAATAAATAACGTTTCCAACCACTTTCTTTTTGTTCCGCCGGTTGATACCAGCGACCAACGGGAACGGGGAAGCATGTTGCTTCACCGTAGTTGCCTTCGGCCTCAAGTTGGAAGGATTTTTCAACCGACGCCGACCGCACCAAAGGTGCTGGGAGGCAAACCGCCCGCCGCGGCGTCGCGGCCCGCCGGAGGCATTCTCCTTACTGGAAAGCTTTTCTTCGTCTCCTGGAAACTTTTTTTCTCCATTCACTGACTTTTCTGAGTCGCTCGCAGGTTTTTACGAGAAGCTCAGGGACATACGTGAAATGACAGGAAAAAGGCCGCGATTTCCCTAAAACCGGCCGCGAGCCGCGGGCAGCATGCTGCTGCACCGCACTTGCTCACGCTCGCTTCGTTCGGTTCGCCGCCGGTAAAAAATCTTTCCAACAGCAAATGGGGAATGATTTCGGAAAAACCGGCACAATTTCTTCTCTCGGAAACCAGGAATCATCACACCGAGCCTCAAAATCCGCATCCTGATGTTCAGGAGGAATGCCTCCGGCGGGCCGCGACGCCGCGGCGGGCGATAGGCTCACACTCACTGTGTTCGATTCGCCGTCAGTTGGATAACGTTTCCAACCGCTTGCGAGCTGCGGTGAAGCAGCATGCTTCCCTCCGGCGGCCAACGCAAGGGCGTTGGATCCCGGTAGGAGCTGCCGCTCCGAGAGCCATGAACTCGTTCCCGATGGTCGCTGGTATCAACAGGCGGAAAAATGTCCCCAACCGCTTGCGAGGTGCGATGGAACGGCACGCCGCCCGCACCAACCCGTCAACAGGAGGGAATTTTTTCAAAAAAAGTCGCCTTGCGTCCCTCTTGCTGGAAAAAAACCGTTTTTGCACTAAAATAAACAGCGTGCTTTTATGTCAACAGGAAATTTCAGGAGATATTGACTATGTCAAAAATCAATCGACGTGTTTTTTTGTCCGCAGCCACCGCTCTCACGCTGAGTTCCGCACTTCCGTCACCGGTTTATCTGAAGGGAAAGGACTCTGCCAATGAACGTCTCCGCATCGGCTGTATCGGAGTCGGCGGAATGGGAACCGGCGACGCCCATGCGGCACGCCGTTTCGGGGAGATTGCGGCGGTCTGTGATGTGGATTTGCGTCACGCGGAAAAATTCAAAAACGATTTCGGCGGAAAAATCGACGTTTACCAGGACTACCGGAAACTCCTGGACCGGCAGGATATTGATGTCGTGATCCAGGCGACACCGGATCACTGGCACACGAAAATCAACATGGACGCCTGTCTTGCCGGAAAAGACGTGTACGGAGAAAAACCGTTCACTTTGACCATCCGCGAAGGACAGAAACTCTGCAAAGTCCTCAAAGAAACGGGACGGGTTTTCCAAACCGGAACTCAGCAGCGCAGCGATAAAAGGTTCCAGACCGCGGTTGAACTGGTCCGTAACGGACGGATCGGCAAGCTGAAACGTGTTCTCGTGGCGTTGCCGTATTACAGTTCGTGGGGCGGGCCTTTTACTCCCGATGCCGAGGTTCCGAATGAACTTGATTGGGATTTGTATCAGGGACAGGCTCCGGTTCATCCTTATATTCCGCAGCGGACACACCAGATTTTCCGCTGGTGGTACGAATATGCCGGCGGCATGGTGACGGATTGGGGCAACCATCACATGGATGTCGCCCATTGGGGAATGGACATGGACCGGTCCGGTCCGCTGTCTGTCGAGGGGCGGGCCATTTTTCCGAACGAAGGAAAGCCGGATTGCTTCAATACACCGGACAGATTCTACGCCGTGTTAAAATATCCGGGCGATGTTGAGTTGTTCTTTTACACGGTTTTCGCGGAAAAACCGGGCTTCACCGGTTCGATCGGACATCAGGAAACAACGAAGGAACAATTCGATGGGTTATTCGGCAAAGAGTGTCCGCAGGATGTTCATGACAACAAACGGAACGGTATCATGTTCATCGGCGATCAAGGCAGGATCTTTGTCAATCGCGGCGGACTTTTCGGCAAGCCGGTTGAGGAACTCCAAGAGAATCCGTTACCGGAAAACGCCTGGAGAGTCCGGCCGAGCGACAATCACATGAAGAATTTCTTTGATTGCGTACGCAGCCGTGAAACACCGGTTGCTCCGGCGGACATTGAGCATCGTTCGGTTTCCGCGTGCCACCTGACGAACATTTCGATACGTCTTGGAGGCCGCAAACTGGAGTGGAATCCGGAAAAAGAGGTTTTCCCAGGCGACGCGGAAGCGAACGCCATGCTCACCCGTGAACAGCGTGAGCCGTATCGGATTTGACAATTTAATCCCCAATAATACCACTAATTTAGGATAAAATAATATGCTTGATTCATTACATATTAAAAATTACCGTAATCTGAAAGATTTGACCATTCCTTCTTTGGGAAGAGTTAATCTTATTGTCGGTAAAAACAACACAGGTAAATCCACCCTCCTTGAAGCGGTCGCGATTTACGCTTCCAGAGGGGATACAGATTGGATTTCTCAATTACAGAAGAGCCGTGGGGAATATCTAAGAAGAAATCCATTTCGACGGATGAATCGTGAGGACGAGATGGATTCTGAAGAACGTAACAATAATATTCAGTCACTCTCTTCGTTGTTTACAAACCATGTTATCAGCTTGGACATTAAAGATGCCATTATTATTGGTTGTGCAAAAATATCCAATGATTGTATTAAGGAAGATATGTTTTGTGAAGACAAGTTCCCAACGCAAATGATCGCTTTAAGATTTGCTAAGGAACTTGATAAGGAAAATAATCAGGAATTACTTATATTTGAAATTACTCAAAAAGATAACAAAATCAAGGTTTTACCTGAGACGATGCAACCGAAATCTTTCGTTCCGCTCAGACCGGGTATTCCTGTTTCCTGTCAATTTGTCAAAACAAGAGATATTTATCCAGAGAATAATGGCATGTTATTTGATAAAATCACTCTTACCGACAAGGAACAAAATGTTATAGACGCTCTAAAAATTTTAGAACCGTTGACTGAAAGGATTGCCTTTAAGCAAGGAAAAAATCCATTCATTAAATTATCTGATTCTGAAAAAATATTGCCGTTGCAAAGTATGGGAGATGGAATCAATCGTATATTGTCGATAATTCTGGCACTTGTTAATTCAGACAACAGTTTTTTGCTTATTGATGAATTTGAAAATGGTTTGCATCATACCGTGCAGGAAAAACTTTGGGATATTCTTTTTCAAATGTCGCAAAAGCTGAATGTTCAGATTTTCGCTACAACTCATAGTGAAGATTGTGTCCGTAGGTTTGAAGCAGTCTTGAATAAAGGAGAACATCCGCAGGATGGAAAAGTAATTATTCTTCATAATGAAAAAGGAACTATAAAGTCAATAGGATTTGATGCGAAAGAGTTAAAGGTTTCTGTTGAACAGGGAATTGACATCAGATGACAAACATCAAAGAGAAATATTGCAAAAAACTCCTGGTCGAAGGCAATGATGACCAACATGTTATATGGGCATTATGCGACAGACGTCAAATTACTGGAGCATTTGATGTTGTTGATTGTGAAGGGATTAACAATCTTCTTCGTCAATTTCCAATACGATTAAAATTACCAACAGATAAAATAAATACTTTAGGAATTATTGTTGATGCAGATATTGATCTTAAAAACAGATGGGATTCGATTCGCAATATCCTTCAGAATAATGGTTTTGCTGTTCCAGATAAATTGCCGTCGGAGGGTTTGATTATTACACATCCGGAAAATGGCAAAAAAGTTGGTGTCTGGATCATGCCGAACAATAACCTCAATGGAATGCTTGAAGATTTTATCACGTTCCTTATACCGCAAGATGATAAGCTTTTACCTGTTGTGGACGAAACACTGAAACGTATTGAAAGAGATCGTCTGAATCATTGTAAACATCAATCCAAAGTAAAAATTTATACATGGCTTGCATGGCAGGAAGAGCCGGGTAAACCATTAGGACAAAGTATTACAATGAAATATCTGACAACGGATGAGGAAACCTGTTTAAAATTGATGGATTGGTTAAAAAAATTGTTTAGCGATGGTTGATTTTAAATTTACTCTACTTTAACACAGGCATTATAATGATGAATATTTTAGTGATAGGAAACGGCGGACGTGAACATGCGTTGGCGTGGAAACTGAAACAGAGTCCGCAGACGGATCGGGTGTTCGTCGCGCCGGGAAACGCCGGAACCGCTATGGATGCGGAAAACGCGGAAATCAACGAGTTGGATTTTCCGTCGCTCATTCAGTTCGCCAAACAGAATCAAGTGCAGCTCACCGTCGTGGGGCCGGAAACACCGCTCGCGGCGGGAATCGTGAATGCTTTTGAACAGGAAAAACTCAGAATTTTCGGCCCGGACAAAAACGCCGCCCGGCTCGAAGGAAGTAAGGTTTTCTGCAAGGAAATCCTGAAAAAAGGAGGAATTCCCACCGCGGGATACCACGTTTTTACGGACGGCGGCGCGGCGGTCGAATACCTTAAAACGGTGCGGGATCAACAGGTGGTTATCAAAGCGGACGGTCTTGCGGCGGGGAAAGGAGTGGTTGTTTGCGACACAGCGGAACAGGGCGTGGAAGCCGTTCTCCGAATGACGCGGGATCATGAATTCGGCGATGCCGGTCACCGGATTGTCATTGAGGAGCGGCTTCACGGTCAGGAAGCGAGCGTGCTTGCCGTCACGGATGGTTCCACCATTGCGGTGCTTCAACCGGCCCAGGATCACAAAGCGGCCTATGACGGGGATCAGGGTCCGAACACCGGCGGTATGGGCGCGTATTCCCCGGTGCGTCTCGTTGATGACCAAAAACTGCACTGGATTGAGGAAAACGTGCTTGTCCCGACGGTTCACACACTCAACCGCAATGGAACGCCGTTCAAAGGTGTGTTGTATGCCGGTCTGATGATGACGGCCGGCGGTCCGAAGGTTCTCGAATACAACGCGCGGTTCGGCGACCCGGAATGTCAACCGCTCCTGATGCGGCTGCAAACCGATCTTGCGGACATCTTCCAGTTCACTCTCGACAGGCAGCTTCACCGGATCGGCATGTTGAAATGGGATGAGCGTCCGTCCGTGTGTGTGGTCATGGCGAGTCGGGGGTATCCCGGACAATACGAGAAAGGCAAGGTGATTACCGGTTTGGAAGAGGCGGCAAAAATGAAAAATGTCAAAGTCTTTCATGCCGGAACAAAACTCGACCCGCATGGCGGAATTGTCACTCACGGCGGACGTGTGCTGGGAATCACGGCCATCGCCGACACCATCGCCGAAGCGAAAAAGACGGCATATGAAGCGGTTCGCAAAATTCACTGGGAAGGGGCCTGGTGCCGTAAAGATATTTCCGACAAATCCGCCGCGTATTGACACCAAGTCACTGTCCGCGACGGCGTCCGCACCTTTCCTGACACCACATAGTTCAATATCCGCTGCTGAGTACCGGGCCGGGAAGCGTGGCGGCACTCGGTGATGTGCTGCATGGATCGCAGGCATTCATGTAAGGAATACTGCACGCATCCGCTGAAGTTTGATAGACGATCTGTTCACCCAAAAACGGAGCGGTGATCTGGTCTTGTCTCGTGGAAGGAAACAACGAGCCCCGACTGCAAAACCCTCTAAGGCTTGAGCACCCGATCGGCAACAACGAAACAGAAACCAAAAGAACCAATGTCATTAACTTTCTCATTACAGGAGACTCCTACAATATTGAGGTTGATTGTCAAAAAAACTGTCTCACGGGTGCAATCGTAAGACAGAAAGGGAATGAATCCTGGTGTCCAAACGCGGATTCAATGATGGGGGAACAATCCAAGTCTCAAAAACGAGGTATGATGATTTATTTCATCATGTTGCATTTTTAAGACATAGTACTCTACACTGCGGACAGTAAAAAGCAAATCCAATGTTGATTTTTTTCAACAGGAAAAGAACTTTTCAACTCTCGCCATGATTTTATTTGCTTTTATTGACAGATTTTATGCAAACAATAAAACCGGCGAGTAAGGAATGATCGTTATTGAAATTTGTGCGTATATAATATCTATCAAATACGATGGCAGTCCTTTTTACCAATGGGGTACTTTTCTACTGTGATTGTCACGAGGACACGATAAAATGGTGAGGTTATCCCCTGAAAATCAGGGCTGAAAAAATAATATTCCTAAAAAATAAAACTGTGGCTTGTTTTTCATTGTCATTGTTTCAATTTGTGTTAGAATAACCTGTATGGTAGAAAGTTTTATTGTGAGCAAAGGTTTCTGTTTGTTTGAATTAATGCTCCAGTAATCAGTAAGGGACCGCTTGGAGCGGAAATGAATCTGAACCGAGTGAATCCTATTTAGGAAAACAATGTATTTTCCAGAGCGAACCAATCCTAAATCAAAATAGAAAAAGAAGATGAAAAAACCTAAAATTAAAAAGATCCGAACCGGACGTTGGCAAGCCAATCATGAAAGTGATGAGTTGGTTTTTGCTGTGTGTGACCGTTTTTTAAGACAGCTTGGTCTTTCGTCTGCCAATTCCAATCCGGAAGAAGCGGAAGAAGCACTCGGAGAAAAGAAAGGAGCCGCTGCGGCTGTGGCGCTTTGGCTCAAAAAATCATGGGGACGTTCCGATTTGAGTCGGGAAAAGGTCTATCCTCTGTTTTGGGAGGCCGCCAAACGAGGCTTTCTTCTTCTTAAACCGCCGATGGAAAAACTCTTGGCGGACCGGATGACGACACAGTTTCGCGGTCGCGATTTCAAACGGCAAATCAAAGTGGTCAATTCTCTGGGAGAAAACGCTTCGACTCATGTGGCTTCCGCCGCAGCGGACGTGATTGTTGACCTGATTGAAAAGGTCGCCCAGGAAAAGAAGGAAAGGATGAAACCGGGTGATCCGCCGCCGAAAGTCCACCTTGGAATGGGAGCGGGTTACGCGACTATGCTTGTGGCTCAACGGATTGCCAAACGGGTTTGCGCCGGTGTTCAGTTTCCGCCGCTCGTGTTGCACGCGATTTCCGCCGGAGGCTTCCTTGTCAATGAACCGCAAAAGGTGCCGTCAACCTATTTTGCTTATTTTGACAGAAATTTCACCGATATTGAGTGTGTTTCGCTCTTTTCCGAGACCGTTGTCAACAGCAGCGACATCGCAAGAATCAAGACGAATCCCGGTACGCGGCGTGCTTTCGAGCGGAAAGGGGAAATTGACATTTTCATCACGTCACTGGCGGCGGCACAGCACGAACACGGACTTTTGGAGCAGTTTCTCTCGCATTTGATTTCCGAGGAACTTCTCGACCCGAAGGTTCTGCAAAACATGCATAAAGCCGGTTGGGTCGGCGATGTCCAGTTCTGTCCCTATTCCAATGACGGTCCGCTCAATGACATCAGTCCGGTTCGGGCGGTGACGCTTTTTGAACTGGAAGAGCTTGTCGAATTTGCCAAAAAAGACGGAAAATATGTCGTCCTCGTGGCGGGGCCGTGCGGAGAATGCGGAGCTTCGAAAAAAGACGCCTTACTGCCGTTATTGGCAAATGACAAATTGAATTTGTGGACGCATCTCGTCACCGACGCCCGTACCGCTCAGGAAATTATGTCGCAGTATTCTTGATTTTTACAGCACCGTTGTTTTCCTTTGAGTGACTTTGCGATTCGTTCTGCTGAAAATTGACCAGAGAATCGCAGAGTCATGAGGTGTTGTTTTGTCTGTACGGAATAAAATTTCGGTGATTCTTCTCTAAATATTACGATTTTCCTAAATATCTTATTCGGATTATTGAAAATAAACCAACTGCGTGTATAATTGGTGTTTGTATTTTAAAGGGCATTTTCACGCGCGGTGTTACACCCGTTTTTGGCAAAGGATTGGTCTCTCTCATGTTACGCTTGAAATATCTGACTTGGTGTGTTGTATTTTCTCTGTTTTATTCACACTTTTCTGTTTACGGTGATGATTTTCGTACATGGACTCACAAGAATGGAAAAAATACATTGAACGCAGAACTTATAGAAAACAAAGAGGGCAATATTAAGCTGAAAGTTCACGATGGACGGACGGTCACCATAAAAGAGTCGGATTTGAGCCGCGGAGACCAGAATTATCTGAATTATTATCTCAAGGTGAAAGAGGCGTCAGCGAATCGGAAACAGGCGAAATCTCCACCAATTGTTTTACCAAAAGGGGTTACAGTAGAGATTCTTTCACTGAGTGTCCGTAAAAATGATCCCCTTCAGCAGAGTAAAACTCCGACAAAGGGAACACAACTGAAGTTGTTGATCACCTCGACGCAACATCCGATGGAAACATTGGATATGGAAAAATCAAAACTTGAATGGCTGACACTTCCCAGCGGCACTCTGTTGGAAAGTTCCCGTAAGACGAATATTTCCAGTGAGTTTTCTTCTGATCATAAAAAAATGGTAATCACCTTTTTTTCTCCTAAAATCCCTGATACAGGAACAAATAAATTCCTTCTCAAAGGAGAAATCATTACAAAAATCGAAGAGGAGTAAAAAACGACAGCAAAGGAAAACGATGAAGAAAACAATAGAAATTCTGTGGAAAATAAAATCGAAAGTGAAATTTCACTGACCGGAGAATCTTCCTTTGAAATCGGCGAGACAAAAATATCTGTCCGAAAGATGCCGAGCGATGATTTTATGAATTTCGCAACGAACATTGCCAAAACAAAATTTGCTTTCTTTTCAGAGACGCCGTTCGACAATATCAAGGAAATGATTCTTCTGAATGAGAAGGGGGAGCCGATCACTTTTTGCGAAGGAGAGAAAACGACCGTGACGCAAGGGGATAAAAATATCTATTCCCAGGACTATTATCTTGCGGAAGCCATTGACACATTCAAACTGCAGATGGTGTATGACGGTACCGTCTCACCCGCCGCTTCACCGCAAACATCGTCAATGGTCATACCGGTTTTACTGGAATTTGGAGCGGGACTCTGATTTCGTTTTCGTGACGGGGCAAACATTCACCTCGAAAACAACGAGGTACCGCTGAAACATTTCGTTTTTTGAGAGTGTTTTTTGACTCCGATATTTTTGTCAGCGTTCCGATTTTGTAATGCCAATACCAATGAAAAAAATCAATGTTGTATCTTTTGCACAAAACATTGATACTTGGGGAGTTTTGCACGGCAAGTTGGATTTTTGTTCTTTCCGTGTTTCTATTCCGATAATGCCGCAAGATGTTGAATACATGAAGAGACTGCCATTGACAGTATCTCAAGCACGGATATACTGCTGCGGAATTGATTTGGATACATCGGTACTTGATTGGATTAGGCATTCCTTCTTGAACAACGGTGAATGGGAGTATCAGAATTTTCCGGGACAACGGCTCATCTTGAACGGTTTTCGGCGGAGACCGGTGAGCGAATCTACAGGATTCCATGCGATCTTCATCGGGCACTTGTCAGTTATGTTTATCTCATTTTGAGCGAACATTCCCCGCCAACGCTGATTGACTGCGGAACGGGTGAGGCGAATTGTCTTCAGGAAATACTTGCCGGTTTCGCACAAATTCGTTCACGTTACAAGGAATCATTTGTCCTGACACAACTGGAGCGGATTATCATTACGCATGCTCATATTGATCATGGCGGCGGAACAGCCTTTTTTGTGCAAAATTCCGGTGCCGAGGTGATGTGTCACACGCTCGACGCATCGGTGATAACACGGTACGATGAGCGGGCATTACTCAGCAACAGACGTTTCAATGATTTCCTGAAAAATGCCGGTATCCCTTCGGAAAAACGGACGGAACTCATTCAGGCTTTTGGATTTACACCTGGAAGGGCAATGTCGGTTCAATCCGTAAAACCTCTTGAAGACGGCGAGCGGTTGGACAATCTGACTCTCTGCCATACGCCGGGGCACAGCCCGGGACATCTGTGCATTCAAGTTGGAAATCAGCACATGATTCTTGGGGACATTATTCTTTCCAAAACACTGACCCCGGTTTGGCCGGAACGGATATCGCCGAATACCGGTCTTGCCCATTTTTTTGATTCTGTGAAAAAAATCCGTGACATTGCCCCTAACATGACAGGTCTGCCGGGGCATGAGCAGGCGATCGCTTCACTTCTTCCGCGAATCGACACCGTAGAACAAAGCCACCATCGGCGGTTGGAGCGGGTTCTGAACCTGCTGCGTGAGAGTGATGAACCGCTGTCGCTGTCGCAACTGGCCGGGAAAATGTACATTGTCCGGTCAGGAATGCCTGGCTTTCTGGCACTCATCGACATTGGTGCCCGGGTGGAATACCTTGAGCAGCGGAATTTCGTTTCCGTTGTCAATGCGGAAGAGCTGGAACAGGAAAAAACCGATGTGTTCCTCTACCGCACGTGCTGATACTATCCTCATTTTCCAGGTCGAGTTGCCGCTCCATTCTCTGCGAGAGGACCGTCTTGGGCAGCGTGCCACGCTGCACCACACTGGAAATTGCCGTATCCGGTGACTTTTTCCGGTTCGACAGTATAATAGCGGCATGCTTAGGCACTTGAAGAAAAAGATCGTTTCAGAGCCGGAGTTTCTCCAAACCGTTACGGCTCTGAAAAAGAACAAGTCCGTGGCAATTGACGGACTTTGGGGGAGTTCCTGCGCACTCGTCACAGCGGCTCTGGCGGCGCAGCACACGGCACCGGTCTTGATGCTCCTGGCCAAACAGGAGGAAATCGACCGCACGGAAGACGATCTTGAACTTTTCAGTGAGCTTCCGATTCTCCCGTTTTCGCCGATGGACGACATGGAAACGCCCCTTCGTGTCGGGGATGTCATGTTTGGTCAGCGGATGAACCTGCTGAAGGAATTACTCAGGAAACCGCCGGTCAACACGGAGCCGCGACCCAAAAAACTCACGGACATTCTCTCCCGACGGAAGAATGTGTCTCTCAAATCTGCGGAACCGGAAAACATTGCCGACCCGAAAATAATCGTCACCTCCATCGCGGCACTGTTACAGCCGGTGCCGTCACGGGAGATTCTGCGTGAAAAGACGCAAACACTGTTTGTAGGGGAGTCGCTCAATCAAGAGCATCTGCGTCAATGGCTCGTGGACGGCGGGTATCATCCGACCAGCGGAGTCGAGCTTCCGTGTGAGTTTTCCGTCCGTGGAAGCCTTGTCGATATTTTTACGCCGGACGCGGAATTTCCGGTTCGTATCGAATTTTTCGGCGACGAAATCGAGTCGATCCGCAGTTTTGATGTCGCGTCACAACGGTCGCGTGAAACGCTCAAAATGTTTGAACTGACCCGTTTGCGGCAAGACGAAACCTATCAGGGACACCTGACGGACTACCTGCCGCCGGAAACCTGGGTGATGCTTATCGAGCCGCAGGAAATCGAGAAAAACGGGCGTCTTTATCTGGAGCGGCTTAAAAATCCGGAGAAACTTCACAAAGTCCGCAGCGTTCTTGCCAAACTCCTGACCTTTCCGACCGTCACGGCGAGCACGCTTTCCGAAGGCGTCAGCGAGGTGACGTATCCCATGTCCGTGACATCGGTGGAGCGTTTTCGCGGGACACTTCCTGAAATTCGGGAACAGCTTCAGACACTCACGGAAAACGAAATCCATCTCGTCTGTCAGACGGAAGCGGAAGTCCTCCGGCTCCGCGAGGCGTTTGACGGGATGCTTCCCGCAAAAGAAAACCGCATTCATTATCCGGTCGGACGGCTTTCCGGCGGCTTCAAACTGATGCGGCACCAGATTCTGGTGATCGGCACAAGTCAGCTTTTTCAGCGGACAGAAATTCACCGTCCCCGCCACCGCCGGCTCGGACAAGTCCTCGACAGCTTCACCGAACTGAAAACCGGGGATTATGTCGTGCATGTGACGCATGGAATCGCACGGTATCACGGTTTGGAACTGATGACGAAAGGCTCGCAGCAGGAAGAGCATATGAAGCTCGAATTTGCCGACGAAGTCATGCTTTACGTCCCGATTTCCAAGATTGCTCTGGTGCAAAAGTACGTCGGCGGAACCCGTGTCCGGCCAAAGCTCGCCAAAGTCGGCGGACAACTCTGGAACAAGCAGAAACGTGACGCTCAAGAGGCGATTTTCGACCTCGCCCAGGAAATGATCGACCTGCAGGCCTCGCGGGACAGTCAGCCGGGAATTCCTTATCCGCCGGACAGTGATTGGCAAAGCGAGTTCGATGCGGCCTTCCCGTACCGTGAAACCGACGATCAGAATATTGCCGTTGACGCCATCAAAAAAGACATGATGTCCCGCCGTCCGATGGATCGCCTCCTTTGCGGCGATGTCGGATTCGGTAAGACGGAACTCGCGATGAGAGCGGCATTTAAAGCGGTTGACGCCGGTTATCAGACGGCAGTTCTGGTGCCGACGACGATTCTTGCGGAACAGCATTTTCGAACCTTTTCCGCCCGAATGTCGGAATTTCCTGTCGAAATTGCGGTTTTGTCGCGATTTTCCACGAAAAAAAAGCAGCGGCAAATCATCCGGAATCTCGCGGACGGAACGGTCGATATTGTGATCGGGACGCACCGGCTGGCTCAAAAAGATGTCGCATTCCATAATCTCGGACTCCTGATCATTGACGAGGAACAGCGGTTCGGTGTCCTCACCAAAGAACGGCTCAAGCAGTATCGGACAACCGTTGATGTTTTGACGCTGACGGCAACGCCGATTCCCCGGACGCTTCATCTGTCGCTGCTCGGCGTCCGTGATATTTCCAACCTCGAAACGCCGCCGGAAGACCGTCTGGCGGTGGAAACACGGCTCGTCCGCTGGGACGACACACTGATTCGGACGGCCATTCTCCGGGAACTCAACCGAGGCGGACAAACGTTTTTCGTCCATAATAAGGTCGAAGATATTGAGGAAATCGCCGCCAAACTCCGGCGAATCGTCCCGGAAGCGAAAATCCGTGTCGGACACGCTCAAATGCACGAACATGAGTTGGAACACATTATGTTTGATTTTGTGAACCATCAATTCGATGTTCTTGTGGCGACAACCATTATTGAAAGCGGTCTCGATATTCCAAACGCGAATACGATTTTTATCGACGGTGCCAACCGCTATGGTCTGTCGAGTCTGCACCAGCTCCGCGGACGTGTCGGACGGTACAAAAATCAGGCATACTGCTACTTGCTTCTGGACAGAAATCAATCGCTCACATCCCTTTCTGCCAAAAGACTTCGGGCGATTGAGGAATTCAGCCATTTGGGGGCGGGATTCTCCATTGCGATGCGCGATCTTGAAATCCGCGGCGCGGGAAACATTCTCGGAACGCAGCAAAGCGGTCACATTGCCCTGATCGGATACGAAATGTACTGTCAGTTCCTGGATTCATCAATCCGAATGCTCAGAAATCTGCCGCAAAAAACAAAGTACGAAGTGGAAATCGACCTGCCGGGAAAAGCTCTGATTCCGAAGTCTTACGTCGCGGACCATCGGATGAAAATCGATCTTTACCGGCGGTTGGTCAGAATTTCGTCGCAGGAAGAGTTTATTGATTTGAGATCTGAAATCAATGACCGGTTCGGAACGCCGCCGAAGACAGTCGAATATCTGTTGATTCATGCCCAAATCAGGGTGGACGCCCGGTTTTGGCGGATTAAAACCATCAAAAAGGAAGACGATTTTATCGTTTTTCAGTGTCTTGTGCCGGAATTGATGGAAAAACTGCGCAAAGTTTCCCGAAAAACAATCCGTCTCACCGACGACCGGTCCGCTTACCTGCCGCTTCCCGAAAAAGAGATGGACGAAGAGGAGATTCTGAATTTTGTAAAATCGGTCTTGCGTGCAAGAGAGTAATCTTGCTATACTCCGTGAAGTCATTAGAAACATTTGGACCCACTTCACCGGTATACCGGTTTGGTTTTGTGAAAAATTCAACATACCTGTTCCTTTTCCTGACCGCATCGGGGCTTCTTGTGCTCACGGCACTGGAACCGCGATTGTGTGATTGGGCATTCACCTTTTCAGGATTGCGCGAGGGTGTCTCCGCCGCAACAACTGCCGTTCATGCGGCGGAACAGGTTCCCCCCCCTGTAATGATTCCCCCTGTTTCCTCGCCTGAACCGGACGGTTTTGCGTTTTCCTCTCCCAAACCGGAAACCGTCAATAGGCCGCAGATGTTTCCCGCACAGAATTTTCCGCCGCAACGGTTTGTTCCACAACCTTTTGTTTCGCAAGAGGTTCCGTCTCTGTTCGTTCCGGCACAATCGACTGCAATACAACCTGTTCCGCAGCAAAATTCTCCATCACCGTCTTTTCCGGCAACTCCAAACACAGAAGGAACATTGTTCTCTGATGCCAGTTTTGTCTATCCGAACACGCAAAATTCGCAATTTCCCGAAAACGATTACTCCGAGTCACCGATGAGACAGGCGTATTTGAGTACGGAAATGTTGCCGCAGGAAAACGCGATTCAAGCGGTCGCCTATGAGCAGCCGTTTGTCACAGCCACCCCTGCCGTCATGTCGGACGCTCCGTCATTTTCCGGGACGACACCGTTTCTTCCGCCGGGCGAAATTCCTGTGTATCAGCCTGATTTTTCCCAGACGCCGCCGACACCGTCCATGCCGTCCACGGCACCGTTTCCGAATGGGCCGCCGGCAATAATGCCGCCGTCAACGCCGCAACCGATGCAATCCGTACCAGGACAGTCCACACCGGTACAGCCCCCGTTGCAAATGCCGCCGCCGTTTACTCCGCCGATCCAGCCGCAGTTTTCCCAGCCGATTCCGTCGGCCAATATTCCGCCGATGACCATGATGCCGCCGGTTGATGCGATACAACCGGCTGGTCGTTTATCAGGTACGTCCCATGTTGTCCCGCCGGTACGGAATGAACCGCCGCTCATCGCTTCGGTGCAATCCGCAACATCAACGGTTGACTCCATTCAGCGGTTTCAGGTCGAACCGAAAATCGCGGAATTGGAGTTTTTATCCGGTGCGGAAGTGCTTGCCCGCGTCGGAACGGAAATGATTCTCCTTTGTGATCTGACTCCGGAAATCAACAAGCGGTGTGAAGAAATTGCAAAAGAAAACAATGTGCCGCCGGAGCAGCAAAAACAGCTTTATCAGGAAGTCACGCAGGCACTTTTTCCAAGATTTCTTGAGGAAAAAATCCGCTACACGGTGTTTTACCTTGACTTCAAAACGACCTTTCCGAAAGAACGTTTCGACCTGTTCGTCGGAGAAGCCGCGGGACAGTTTGACCGTGAAGAGATTCCGCGGCTCCTTGAGCATTATCATGCGGCGAACCGTGTGGAACTCGACAAAAAACTTCAGACATACGGCAGTTCCCTGGAGCGGGAACGGCGGGAATTCTGCCGTATCTTCCTGGGGCATTCATGGATGGGGCAATCCGCCAATCTCAGGGAAACGGCACTCATCACGCAACAGGACATGATCGACTACTATGAAGAGAACAAGAGCAAACTCTTCCGTCACGAAGCGAGAGCGCGTTGGGAAGAACTTGCCGTGATGTTTTCCAATGTTCCGGATGAGGAACAGGCCTGGAACATGATCGCTGACATGGGAAACCGCGTCATGCGGGGAGAAAAATTCGCGGAAGTGGCCAAACGTTTCTCACAAGGAGTCACGGCGGCATCCGGCGGTGTGTGGGACTGGTGCAATCCCGGGACTCTGCGTTCTCCGATGGTGGACCATGCGATTTTCAATCTGCCTGTCGGAAAGCTGAGTACCATCTTTCAAGACGACATGGGCTACCACATTGTCCGCGTGATCGAACGGGAAGGCGTCCGTTACACCCCGTTCGACAAGGTTCACAACGAAATCCGTAAAGGAATTCAGGAAAAGCGTCTTGAGGCCAACCGTCAGAAGTTCGAGGCGGAAGTTTACAAAAAGTACCCCATTTCCGTTGTTTCCTCTAAAGTCGATCTGGAAAAATTCAACGATCCTGTCATCAAAAACGCGATCACATTGAGGTAAGACGATTCGATTCCACCGCAGACGGACCGTTGCCGTTCTATCTCTATGCCCCATACGGTTTCCCGCGTCCTTGAAGAGATACGGTAAACGGCCTCTGTCTCACCGGTGGAACCCATCCCATGTCAACGGTGAATTTTGAGACGGCGCAAAATCCCAGGTTTGTTGCGTAATACCGGAAACATTTTGCGGACGGAGCCTGTTTGAATCTCACGGATGGTAATGTCTTTGAACCAAACCTCATCGCCATGATCCTGCAGGAGAATTTTTCCGTCGGCAATTTTTCCGAACTCCGGATGATCTTTGAATTTGCTTTCTGCGAACGCTTTTTCCCATGTCGGCGACCCGACAGTGACATCAACCGTAAGCTTGCCGTTGAGCCAATGCTGAATACGGCCGCCGTTGACGACCACACGGCTGTGATTCCACTCTCCGACCGGCAGGACTTCCCGGTTTTCGGCGGGAATCATGTCATAGAGGTCGCCGGTACCGTGTTTCGGACGCTTGCCCTCACTGTTTTTTATGTCATCGATCAACTGAAACTCACAGCCGAGCCAATCATTTCCCAACTTGCTGAACTTGTATTTGAGACCGCTGTTGCCGCCGGGTGCGATTTTCCATCGGAAATCGAGAACGAAATTTCTGTACTCTTTTTCCGTAACGATGTCACCGCGGCCGGTTGTCCGATGAATCATGCCGTCGACCGCTTCCCAGCCGTCGATTTTCGGCGACCCTCCGACAGTGACCCAGCCGCTGAGATCTTGACCGTTGAAGAGCGGAGACTCCGGCCCGATGTAAGATTTCACAACGGTTCGCGAAAACAGTCCGGCTGAAACCGATTCCATGGAAATCAGGACGAAAACAGTAAACAATACGGGTGCAAAAACATTTTTGCGTGTCATAAGAGTCACTCACCTTGAATGGTTAAATTGAAGGAAATACACACTATAAGTCCTATTCTAATTGATTTGTTTGAAAAATCCAGACGGCGGCATAAAAAATCATGGCTCTTGCCTAGCATCTCTGTATTTTATCCGATTTTGCGGATTCACCTACGCCGCCTGAAGCAAAACATACTTCCCCTCTTCTTCCTCTCCGAAGATCAGCGTATGATGCAGCCGCGTTGAAACCACCTGCTGCCACTCCGGTTCCCCTTCAATCTTGTACTTGAACAGAAAGCCGTAGAAGAACTTCCCGTCCTTTGAGATATTGAGTCGGATGTCCGTGCTGAAGTGTCGAAACGTAAACGACCACGTCATGATGCTGGCCGACGACGACGGTCAGAACAGGCGGCAACATGCTGCTGCACCGCACTTGCCTTCGGCCTCCAGTGATAACGTTTTTCCGTCTATTGACTCCAGTGAGCAACGCGAACGGGTTATTGTTTCGGGACGGCAGTCCCATCCGGGATCCAACGCCCTCGCGTTGGCCCGCCGGAGGCAAATATTCTTCATTTGGTAAGGATTGCCTCGTGTCTTTTCGCTCTGTTTAGGCGGAAAAAGACCGCGATTCCGTCATAATCGGCACAATTTTTCCCATCCGAAGCCCTGAATCATCACTCGGAACCTCAAAATCCCCTCTCCGGTGTTCAAGAGAAATGCCTCCGGCGGGCCGCGGCGTCGCGGCTGCGGTGCAGCGTGGCACGCTGCTATTCCCGTTTTCAAAAGGGATGTTTAAAATTTACAAGTACGGGATTTTAAACGCAATTGTTAACGAAAATAGGTATAATGAGTTTCGTGAAGAGTACAATCCACTATTGATTCCTATTTAAGGAGAAAAATAATGAAAAGTCGGAAAAATTTGGTTTCACGCCGGGATTTTGTCAGAATGAGCGGGACGCTTGTCACCGGACTCGCCGCGGGAACAGCAGCATTGACCGGCATTCCGCGGGTTCATGCCGCCGAAGACAACACGATCAAAATTGCTTTGGTCGGTTGCGGAGGCCGCGGCGGCGGAGCTGTCCGGGATGCCATGCGGGGCGGCGGACCGGTAAAACTTCACGCCCTGGCGGACGTGTTTGAAGAGAAAGTCACCTCCTACGCCAAACTTTACAGCGAGGCTTTCGGAGAATCGGGAACCGTTCCGAAAGAACGGCAGTTTACCGGTTTTGACGCTTACAAACATGCCGTTGACTCGCTCACTCCGGGGAAAGACCTGATTCTTCTCGCTACCCCGGCCGCGTTCCGTCCGACTCATGTGGAATACGCCGTGAACAAAGGAGTGCATGTTTTTATGGAAAAATCCTTTGCGGTGGATATTCCCGGTTTGAAACGGATTGAGGCGGCGTCAAAACTTGCCGACAGCAAAAACCTCAAACTCGCCTGCGGACTGATGTGGCGGCACAATCCGCCGCATGAAGAAACCGTCAAGCGGATTCAGGACGGGATGATCGGCGAAATCATGCACATGCGGACGTATCGTATGGAACCCGCCATTCGACTCGTTGAACGGCGTCCCGGTGAAACCGAGTTGGCGCATCAGATTCGGAACTATCACTCTTTCACCTGGACCAACGGAAGTTTTTTCCTTGACTGGTGTATTCATAATGTGGATATTCTCAGTTGGGCGAAAAATGAGTGGCCCGAATCCGCCATCGGTATGGGAGGACGCACGTTCGACACAACCCCGGGACAAGTGTTCGACCATCAGCATGTCGAATATTTTTTCAAAGACGGCATCAGCATGAACGGTTATGCCCGTCACATGAATGGAACGCCCTGTTTTTATACGGATTACGTGCTCGGAACGAAAGGAATGGCTGTCATTCTGGGCGGTTTCAAAATCATGAAAAACTGTTCTTTCGGTCCGGACAACGAAGTGGTCTGGAAATTCGAGGGCAAGAGCAGCAATCCTTATCAATTGGAACACCAACTGCTCAACGACGCCATCCGTAATGACAAACCGTATAACGAGGGGCACCGCGCGGTCAAGGCGGGATTGACCGGTATTATCGGGCGGATGGCATTTGAATCGGGACAGCATATTTCTGTCGACAAAGCCTGTGAGTCAAAGATTGAACTTTTCCCGAATATAGACCATGTCACCTGGGAGACCCCGGCACCGGTTCAACCGGACGCAAACGGTCATTATCCCTACGCAATCCCGGGACAAACCGTGACAGTGTAGGCAACAGGTATTGACAAACGGATCAAAGGAACGTATGATGAAATGAAACAATTTTTTGTTTTTCTGTAAAATGTGTATCACAATTCCACTTTAATTAAAGGAGCGAAAATGATGTTAAAAAGAGTTTTTAATGTTAAAATGGGGGGGGGGGGGCTGTCTGTACTGTTTTAAGACAGCTTTCACCTTGGTTGAACTTCTTGTGGTGATTGCAATCATTGGTATCTTGATTGCTCTTCTTTTACCTGCTGTTCAGGCTGCCCGCGAAGCCGCAAGGCGAATGCAGTGCACCAACAATCTCAAGCAGATCGGTATCGCGATTCATGTCCATCATGATGCGCTTCAGAAATTTCCGGCGGTCAACTGTCACGACGAAATCGCCTCCAACTATCCCGGCGTGTCACGGGCGAATTTCCGCGGGAATGTTGCAAGAGCTTACGGAACCGTCTCCGGAACGAACCGGCGGTATGCGTCGCCCGGCCGATGCGCCTGGACGGTGATGATTCTGCCTTACATGGAGCAAACCGCTCTCTACGACGCGATCAGAAACAACGGGACTCTGGAAGACGGAACCGCTGCGGATTATCCGTATCCGTTTCCGGGGTTCTACTACAGCGGCAACACGCTGGTTCAATCTCATCGTGTTTACTGGACGACCGTTTCCGCGTATGTTTGTCCGTCATCGGGGGCTCCCGCCGGAAGTTCCTCCGAGCCGGGACCGCTCACCTACCGCATATCGCGCGGAGACATTCCGTTTTAT
>JAISQK010000206.1 GCA_031274255.1 Planctomycetaceae bacterium
TCCTCCGCAACAAAACAGACGACTCCCACCGTCAACGGTGAACCGTCCGCAAAGGTGACTTTTCCCGACACTTTTTGGTGATTCGGGCCGCATCCGGCTGTCATCCCAAGTGCCGCACAAAGTAAAATAAAACACGCAAACCGATTCATAGAAATCTCCTTGAAGTATTATTGACATTAAAAAGTCCCCTTCCGAAAGTAGGATTCCGGAAGAAGACGAAGGAATCGAACCAACAACATTACGGAATGCTCACCGACTCGCCGTTGGCTTTTGTCAGGATGGCACGATAGACGTATTCATGAGAAATTGTCTGACTCAAAAAATGCACCGAACCGTCCGCCACTGCCGCATTGACGCCGCCGGTATGAGTGCTGTAAGCGGTCATGGAACCTCTGGATATTTTGGCCGAGTTAGGTGAGTTAATCGACAACACGACAGAACCACTATCCGATATAACAAGACCATGTGACGATTGACTCACCCATATAAACGGATTGAACGATTTTCCATCGGTTTGTATTAAAGGACGTTGTGCATGAGATTCGATGAATGCAACGGTATTGCTTGTTCCGTCAACAATATCTCCGAATCCGTAGCCGCTGGCGCGGTTGAAAAGACCGGAATTTCCCGCCTGACCGAAACTTCTGTCGGGATAAGCGACTGTCGTCCATGTTTCTTTTCCGTCGGCAGCACGTTTCAAGAGGGTTCCGCCGCCGTTTCCGGCATAATCTTTCACCGTGTTTTTGATTGCCGGGTTGGGACCGGACGGACATTTGAAGGTCGCCGGTGCCAACGACGCAACCTCTTCGTTCGGCATGAGACCTGTACCGGTTTTGGTCGTTTTATTCGTATCAATAACATCAATCGGCAAAAACGCCGCGTCATTGAAACTCACCTTTTCATAGAGAGCGGTTGCCTCAATGTACGGCAACAAAAAGGCCGCCCAACTGATCATGTTCCAAGACGGTCCCAGTTCGACACCATTAGTTGAAACCTTACCGTTCTGTTGATCCGTCACCGCTTTTCCATTGGCCGTGAGAACATTGCCCGGAATGAGACATCCTGGCGGCAGGGCTTGATGGGCATCGTGATAGGTGTGCAGGGCCAGACCGAGCTGCTTGAGATTGTTGCTACACTGCATTCGTCTTGCCGCTTCGCGCGCCGCTTGGACTGCGGGCAATAGAAGAGCAATCAAGATACCGATGATTGCAATAACGACAAGAAGCTCCACCAAGGTGAAAGCCGCTTTAGAACAGTACAGACAGCCCCCCCCCCCCCATTTTAACATTTTCTAACAGTTTTTTCATAAAAAACTCCTCACAAAGTAAATTTGATTGTAAAATCGTAACATCAATTTCCATATTAATCAATAACGGCAAAAAAGTCAAGCGGATGATTCCCTTTTCGGAAAATTTTCTGAAAAGGGCCGCAACCCTGCTCTACGGCTCTCCGCCTTCCTGCCGGAAAAAAATCGGGTAAAATAGTAATAAATGTCGATTGTTTGTGTTTCGTTTTCAACTTGTTTGCCGCTCCTTTTATCAAACAGTAATTATTATGCGAGTTCTTTCCGGCATTCAGCCGACCGGCCGTTTTCACTGGGGAAATTATTTTGGCGCCATCCGGCAATATGTCGCTCTTCAAAGTCACCCGGACGATGCGTTTTACTTTATCGCCAACCTTCACGCGTTGACCACGGTGCGCGACGCAGCGGTTTTGCGGGAATACACTTACAACGCCGCTCTTGACCTGCTCGGTCTCGGTCTTGATCCCGGCAAGGCGACGCTTTTTGTTCAGTCGGATGTGCCTGAAGTGTCGGAATTGTGCTGGATTCTGATGACCGTCGCCAACATGGGACTCCTCGAACGGTGCCACGCTTATAAAGACAAAAAAGCCAAAGGAGTCGCCGCCGATACCGGACTTTTCACGTATCCGGTGCTCATGGCTGCGGACATTCTTCTCTACGACTCCGATCTTGTGCCGGTCGGGGAAGATCAGAATCAGCACATCGAGGTCGCCCGCGACCTGGCCGGAACATTCAACCATCTCTTCGGCGAGACGTTTGTTCTCCCGAAAGGCTATATTCTCCCGGATTCCGCAAAAGTTGTCGGGACCGACGGGGAAAATAAAATGTCCAAAAGCTACAACAACACGATCGAGGTTTTCGAGGATGTCGGCGTGATGAAGAAAAAGGTCATGCGGATCACCACCGACTCCCGGCCTGTCGAAATGCCGAAAGACCCGAACACGGATCCTCTTTATCAGCTTTATTCCCTCTTCGCTTCGAGGGAAAAAGCGTCGGAAATGGCGGAACTCTACCGCAAAGGGGGTTTCGGCTACGGCATGATTAAGAAGGAACTCGCCGAACTTGCCGCCGATTACTTTGCGGAGGCGCGTGAACGGCGTGAGGTGTTGGCGGCACAGCCGGAAAAGGTGCGGGAAATTCTCGGCGATGGAGCCGCCCGTGCAAGAAAAAAAGCCGCCGAGGTTCTTTTGCGTGCCCAAACCGCCTGCGGTATCAAGGGATAGACCGGCCGCCGTTCCGGCTGAATGAAACGCGGTGATCTTGTTGCGATGTTCCCAATTCTCGGCGGAGAAACCGGAATCTTGGAATCAACCTTGACAAAAAAGCGTGATGCTGTCACAATGAGAAACATAACAGGCAGGGAATGCCGTCTTAATGAAAACAGCACTACAAACATTGTGAAAATATGTTTACACCCTTTTTGCATCAGCTTGGACCGTGGCTTCGCGGTGACGGAGCGGTTTCGGATATTGTGATTTCCAGCCGGATCCGGCTGGCACGGAACATTTCCGGTTTTCCGTTCAAGTCCAAAGCGTCGGAGGAAGACCGTCAACAGATTGAGGAGCTGCTTCATCAGATGATGCCCAAGATTCTGGACGAAAACAGCTACTACGAACTTGACATGGAAACTCTCTCGCCGGTAGACCGTCACCTTCTTCAGGAACGGCAGTTGATCAGCCGCGACATTGCTGACGCCGAAGGACCGCGGGCGGCATTTATCGCCAAAGACGAGTCGTTCAGTATCATGGTCAACGAGGAGGATCATCTCCGAATGCAAAGTCTGACAAGCGGTCTGGACCTGTCGAAAGTCTGGAACATCATCAATCAACTGGACGACAAAGTCGAGAGCCTCATTCCCTACGCTTTTTCGCCGGAGTTGGGGTACCTGACGGCGTGTCCGACCAATGTCGGAACCGGTCTTCGGGTCAGTGTGATGCTGCATTTGCCCGCCGTCACGATCTCTCAGGAAATTGAAAAGGTCTTCCGCGGCCTGCAAAAATTGAATCTTGCCGTTCGCGGAATTTACGGTGAAGGTTCCCAGGCACTCGGCGATTTTTATCAAATCAGCAATCAGATCACGCTTGGACGCAGTGAGGAGGAACTCATGCAGCAGGTGCGGGAAATCGTCGACCGGATCGTGCAATACGAACAGAAAGCAAGGGAATCACTGATGCACGACGACAAAAACTCCGTTTACGACCGGGCAAGCCGTGCTCTCGGAATTCTTCAGTCCGCCAGGACAATGAGTTCCGAGGAAGCAATGCATCTCCTTTCGTCTGTAAGACTTGCGGTGAATCTTGGAATTCTGGAAGTGCCGGCAATCCCCCTGATCAACGAACTGTTGTTATATATTCAACCGGCACATCTGCAAAGACTCAACAATTCGGAACTTTCCGTGCCGGAACGTGATCTTGCCCGGGCGGAATTTTTACGTCGGAAATTGGGGGAGCACCCGTGAAACACTCTCTCAAACAAGGACTGACGGATTATCTCGAACTCCTTCAATTTTCCGGCGTTACGGAATTTCCAGCGGAACTCCTTCCTGTGAAAATCCTTCAACAGGAAACGGAACCGCCGGAATCTGTCGCATTACCTCAATCAGAATCCCTCGAAATGGTGCCGGAAATGTCTGTAAAAAATGCCGCAATCAACCTCCCCGCTTCAGAAGACCGTCATGTCCGTCTGAAGCAGATTGCGGCCCAGGTTGCGAAGTGCCGGAAGTGTGCCGAACTTGCCGAAACACGGACTCAAACAGTTTTCGGCGACGGCAATCCCTACTCGGAACTGGTTTTTCTCGGCGAAGCTCCCGGAGCGGATGAAGACAGACAGGGCGTTCCGTTCGTTGGCCGTGCCGGGAAACTGCTCACCGACATCATCACCAAAGGGATGAAACTCAACCGTGAGGATGTTTATATCTGCAACATTCTCCGCTGCCGCCCGCCGGGAAACCGTAATCCGTCGCCGCAGGAAGCGGAAAATTGCTCCGTTTTTCTCAATCAGACGCTCGAAGTGATTGCCCCGAAGTACATTTTCTGCCTCGGAAGCATCGCAGCGACGAACCTTTTGGACACGCAGAACAGTATCGGCAGACTCCGCGGCAAAGTGCATGACTATTACGGCATTCAGGTGGTCTGTACGTATCACCCGGCGTATCTGCTGCGGAATCCGTCCGCAAAAGCCGCGACTTGGGAAGACGTGAAACTCCTCATGCGGATCATGGGCCTTCCGCTCAGTTAATGAAATAATGAGGTAACAAGGAATCAGGTGTGTGAGTTTCTGTTTTGCGGCACGCCGTCCAAAAAGGACTACCGAAATGTGGTACGTTACGGCAAACACCGGATTGATGAAGTTTTCTTTCTTTTCACCAGTTTGATTCTCAAAATCTATCTTTCTTTAAACAGACATTTTTGTCCTCATTTCTTTGCCATGGGGATCGAATATTACGTTTGCGTAACATTTCTCGTTTTTGCTTCTCTTGAGTTCAATTCGTGATGATTCATTACTATAAATGGAAATTTTTCCTGTAATAAGTCTAGGAAAAATTTTCAACATATGGTATTTTGAATCGAATAATCATTAGTAAGCAGGTGACTTATGAAAGCAAAACGTAGAGCCATTTGTTGGAACGGTTTTCTATGGGGTGTTGGTAATGGGGCATTAGGCTCAACTCTTCTTATCTACCTTATCATGGATATTGCTGACGCCAGCAATTTTCAAGAGATCGGTTTGCCGGTTGCCTGGATCATTGCGGCACCGCGATTGGCAGGTGTCTTTCGAATTTCAACGCCGATACTGATTGATTGGGTCAACTCCAGAAAAAGAGTGTGTCTCATCTTCTTCACAACAGCATCACTGATCCTCGGCTTTATTCCTGTTTTTGTGCCGCTATTAATGCGTTTGAAACTCGTGACTTCCGCCATTTTTCTCATCATATTACTCTGGTGCATTTATCATCTGCTCGAATATATGGCAACCACGGCGATGTGGTCGTGGTTTGGTGATATGATCCATTTGAAAATCCGCGGAAGATTCATTGCTGTTCGGGAACGTCACATTCTTACCGGTCAGATGCTCGGAATGGTTGTTACGACAGCATATATGTCTTCAATAGGAAACCGGTTGGAACACAATTGGGAGAAAAATCTGGGGCCGGCTCTCTTCGGATGTGTTTTTCTTTGCAGTTCCGCGATTCCTTTAGTAAAAATACCGGAAATTCCGTGGAAAAAGAGAAGTTTCCAGTTTTGTGAACGCTTCACCCAAATTTTCAAACCCTGTTCCGACATCCGTTTTCTCCGTTTGTGTCTTTTTGGGAGCCTGATCAATTTTGCCAACGGAATGTCACAGTCATCACAGAATATCGCTCACAAAACGATTCTTCCTGATCCTGTTTTCAACTTCATTCCGCAATTCGTTTGTGTGCTGTTACTTATGAATTTTTGCCGTCTCGGGCAAATCACCGTCAGTCCGATGTTCGGCAAACTCATCGACCGGTTTGGAAACCTTCGGATCATGAGAATTTGTATGGCGATTGTTGCAAGCGGTTCCTTTTTTTACTTTTTTGCCATGAGGTCCACTCCATGGTGGATTGTCGGAGCGTGGTTCGTCTGGATCTTTTGGGTCGGAATTAATGTCGGCGTTGTGAATCTTTTGATCACCTATGCCCCGCCCGGAGAGCGGACATCGTATCTTGCGTTTTACTTTGCGTTGACGGCTGTCGTCCTTGCGTTTGCGACACTCGGCGGCGGTTACCTGTTTGACCTTTGTGCCGGAACACAGTTTCGCATCCCTGCGATTCAGGAACAATGGAGTTGGTCGGAATTGAGTTTTATTTTGAGCGGTCTGCTCCGGCTCCTGGCGATTCCGTTGCTGAAATAGATAAAAACGGCTGCCGAAACCGACTTTAGAAAAAATGTTTTTTTTGAAATCTTTTCATTTCTCTTAAACAAACCGGTTTGTTTTATCGTAATTAAAACGAACACTCAAGCCGAACAATGTTATTCAAAGAAACACTGAGCGAAGTGACGATGCAAGGCACATGAACGGTGGTATTGCCGTGTGTGATTTCGGGATAGGGTGTTGTTGTTGATTGATTATGAGTCATCGGACGCAGAATTGGTTGAGCCAATTTTTCAGGGAAGAGCGGCGTAAACGGTGTCTTGAAAAGGGAAGAGTCATTCTTGGGAGTGATGCAGTTTTATTCAAGCCAAGTGAGAGAAGGACAAAATTATGCCCTCTGGACGCGATTTCAATTCTGATCGCAAAACAAGTACAAACCGAAAAAATGCGTTTTGTTCATTTTGCCGCAAAAGTTACAGGGAAGTCGGACCTCTCGTCGAAGGTCCCGGCGAGGTTTACATTTGCAGCGAATGTATTGAACTTTGTCAGTCGATTCTGATTCAGGAACGCCGTAAGCGCGGCGTTTCCGGCATGTCCGCCGCGAGTGTGCCGTCTCCGAAAGCGATTGTCGCCCGGCTTGATCAATACGTTGTCGGGCAAATGCAAGCGAAAAAAGTCTTGGCGGTGGCGGTGCATAATCATTACAAGCGTCTCATCAGCAGTGCGGAAGCCGATGATGTGGTGCTTGATAAGTCGAACATTCTGCTCATCGGACCGACGGGTTCGGGAAAAACGCTCCTTGCCCAGACGCTGGCCAAAATCCTTGAAGTTCCGTTTGCCATCGGTGACGCCACGACGCTGACCGAAGCGGGTTATGTCGGCGAAGATGTGGAGAATCTCTTGTTGAAACTTTTGCATGCGGCGGATTTTGATGTCGAAGCAGCGCAAAAGGGAATTATTTACATTGACGAGATCGACAAAATCGGCAAAACCAGTCAGAATATTTCCATTACAAGAGATGTTTCCGGTGAGGGGGTTCAGCAGGCGCTTCTCAAGATGCTTGAGGGAACCGTTGCCAATGTTCCGCCGCAGGGGGGACGCAAACATCCTGAGCAGCAGTACATCCAGATTGACACAACGAACATTCTTTTCATTTGCGGAGGGACATTTGTCGGGATAGAGAACATTGTGAGTCAGCGGCTGGGAAAAAAGTCGATCGGTTTCATGCATCAGAACGATTCGGAGATGCAGATGAAAGACGGCGAATATCTTGCCCACATCACGTCGGACGACATCCTGAGTTTCGGTTTGATTCCCGAGTTGCTCGGAAGGCTTCCCGTTCTCTCGACGCTCGAACCGCTTGATGAAGCGACGCTTATCCGAGTGCTTCAGGAGCCGAAAAACGCCCTTGTCCGCCAGTATCAGAAGCTCTTTCGGATGGAGGATGCGGAACTGACCTTTTCGGAAGACGCCCTTAGAGCGATCGCGAAAAAAGCGTATGAAAAGAAGACCGGAGCACGCGGTCTGCGTTCGATCGTGGAGTCGATCATGCTGGAGGTCATGTATGAACTGCCGGATTTGCCGCACGGCTCGAACTATGAGGTGACGCAGGATGTTGTTGAAGGCCGCAAGCAGATTTTCACTCTCCCGGTCAACCGCAAGAGTGC
This sequence comes from Planctomycetaceae bacterium, assembly GCA_031274255.1. Classification (GTDB taxonomy): domain Bacteria; phylum Planctomycetota; class Planctomycetia; order Pirellulales; family Thermoguttaceae; genus WRMR01. The sequence goes on from JAISQK010000206.1 coordinate 7,807, forward strand.
CTGAAATCTTTCGCCGTGAGGTAATGTGCGGATGTTGCATCCCGCAGTATATTTACTATGGGCCTTCGGCCTCAAGTTGGAAAGATTTTCTAACTGGCGGCGACCGCCTTGAAGAGGCCGGGAGCCTACTGGGATGCAACGCCCTTGCGTTGCCGCCCGCCGCGGCGTCGTGGCACGCCGGAGGCATTCTTTTAATGTCGAACGGGAAACATTTTTACTCAGGTTGGATTCTTCCAATATTTTGGTGTTCCCATTCCTATTCTTTTTTCCTTCCTTGAATAGGAAATTTGTTTCTCTTATCATTTTCCTATTCCCCCTCTTGACAATGATTTACACTACGGAAATTTCGAGGAATCAAAGAAACAGATTAAGGAAAACAATTTTCTACTGACGGAAGGAATCGGAAATGTTAGTTGAAGCAATATTCATGCCGAGTATAGTAACGCCGTAACTCTGTGATGATATGGAACTTGCGATTGATTCTATGCGATGTCCGAAGGATTCTTCGAACATTTTAGAGAGCTCTCCAAATATCTCAGAGGAGGCTCTGGAAGTCTCAGAGCAGGCTATGAAATTCTCATAGGAGGCTCCGAGTATCTCATAGAAGGCTCTGAAAGTTTCATAGGAGGCTACGAATGTTTCATAGGAGGATCTATAAGTTCCATAGTAAGCTCTAGAAATATCATAGGAAGCTCTGATTACTTCAGAGAGTTCTCTGAGTATCTCAGAGGAGGCTCCAAGTGTTTCAGAGGAAACTATGAAAGTATCAGAGAATGCCGTAGGAATCGAGTACAATAAACAGAGTCAATAGGGAGAGCAGAGAAACGATAAGAGAAACAAATTTCCGATTCACGGAAGGAAGAAAGAATATTAGGGGAAACGTCAAAATGTTAGAATCATCCAATAGGAATATTGAGTGAAACAAAGAGAATTTGAAGGTGAGCGTCAATGGAATAAGAGTGAGCATTAATCATGGGAGGGGATGCCTCCGGCGGCCAACGCGAGGGCGTTGGATTCCGACCGCGAGCCGCGGCGGGCGGATGGAGCTACCGCTCCGAAGCAATGACACGCTCCTGTTCGTCGCTGGAGTCAACAGGTGGAAAAACGGGAAAAGGATGACAATGTAAGCCAACCGCGTAGTCGGGTAAGTACAATCCAACGTGCTACGTTGGCGGCGTCGCGGCCCGGAGGCTCATTCCGGCTCGCTGTCCGTTTGAAGGTCCGGGTTGGAGACGGCAAATCCTGCTTGCGACACATTGGATCGACTCCTTGCCCGTCCTGACGGTGAAAGCGCGAGCGGCACCT
>JAISQK010000216.1 GCA_031274255.1 Planctomycetaceae bacterium
CATCCAATCTTCAAAATCCTATTCTACTCTTGATTGGGTCAGAAAAAAAGTCTTTTGACAAATTATTTTAAAAAAGTCCCGGAATTCTTGCCATCAATCACGGAAACGTATATAATAAATAAAATTTGTTGAATTTAAGCAAACAGAATCAATTGCAAGTCGTATTAAAATGTCAAAACAAAAATCAAAACCATCCCCGACGGCAACCGGCTTGGAGCCGTCTCGCCGCAATTTTTTGGGACTTCTTGCCGGATTTGCCGCTGCCGCTGTTGCGTTTTTTGTCCCGATTTATGCAGGAATCCGGTCGGTCATTTTTCCGCTTGAGCAACAGGGACTCGGCGGAAAATTTTACCCGCTCACGACTTTGGACAATCTGAGTCAGCAGCCGCAGAAGTTTCCCATTGTGGATGATGTCGTGGATGCGTGGGTGACAGTTCCGAAAAAGACTATTGGCAATGTTTATCTCCGGCTCAACGAAGCGGACGAAGTTCAGGCATTTCAGACGCTTTGTCCTCATGCCGGCTGTACCATCGGGGTTCAGACAGAGGAAAATCCGAAGACCAAAACCAAGGAATTGCTCTTCACCTGTCCTTGCCATGTGGCCCATTTCGATTTGAACGGTCAGCTTCTTGACGCCAAACCGGACGCTCCCCGAAACATGGACACATTGGTGACGAAGGTCGAAGATGGCAGGGTTTTCGTCAGATTTGAAGTGTTCGCTTTTGGGACTCCGGAAAAGAAATCATCATAACTCTTTGCAAGACAAAAGGATACAAATATCATGTTTCAGTGGCTCAATGATCGGACCGGTGTGATCACGGCTTGGAAGGTTTTGCGGGATTGGACGGTTCCCTCCACGAAATGCGTTTTTCGGCTCATTCCGGCGGTCGTCATCTTTGGATTTTTGTTGCAAGGAATCACCGGTGTTTTGATGTGGTCGCACTATAGCCCAAGTGCCCAAACAGCTTGGGAAAGTGTCTATTTTTTTCAGTACCATATTCCATTTGGATGGCTTATTCGGGGAATCCATTATTTCTCGGCGCAATTTTTGGTGGCGATTTTGGGGATTTATCTGCTTGGGGCAATTTTCAGAAAAGCGTACAAGTCGCCCTATGAGTTTGGCTTTTGGGGAGCGATCATCCTTCTTCTTTTGGCGGTCTGTTCCTGTTTGACGGGAGACCTGATGTCATGGTCGCTGGCAGGATTTTCGACGACATTGATTCGTGTTCGATTTTTGCAGATGATTCCCGGTGTCGGTGACACGCTTTTCAAACTTATTCTCGGCGGCCCCGGTCCCGGTTTTGGAACTTACACCCTGACACGGTTCCTCGTTCTCCATGTGATGGTTTTTGGAGGCGGCTTTTTCCTGTTTTTGATTTTGTGGCGGTTTTTCGATTACCGTTCAGGAAAGATGGACGCCGCAGGATGTAACGTCACCTCTTCTGCGGCATGTGGTTGTCATGCAAAACCCGTGCTGACATATTTCTGGTCAACACAGTTTTTTTGGGCAATGATTGCAAGCCTCCTTTTCCTGATAGCCGTACTATATGCCGTCACAAAAGGGGATTTGGCGAAAATAGATCAGCCTTACCAACCGCAGCTTGGGGCGGAACTGATGTCTCCTGCCGATCCGGCCGGTTCCTTCGACGCGGCTCGTCCGGAATGGTCATTTCGAGGACTTTACTATTTTTCCAATCTTTTTCCGGCAAAATACAAGTTTTACTCGATTTTTGTCATCCCTCCGATGATTGTGTTATTTTTCTTTGCAATCCCGATCCTCGGTAAATTCAAACGGGGGCATGTTTTTAATATTATTGTAACCCTCGTGTTGTTAGCAGGTTACGGAGTGATGTCTTATTTGTCGTACCGTCATGATTGGCACAATCCGTCGTATTTGACGGCGATGGAAGATGCTCATGATCTGACGGATCGTGCGATGGAACTGGCCGCCGCTCCCGAAGGAATTCCGCCGTCCGGGGCGTTGACTCTCATGCAGAATGACCCGAAAGTTCAAGGACCGGTCCTTTTCACGCGGCACTGTGCGGTGTGTCATGCTTTCGAGCCGTTTGCCGAAGAAGAAACCGACCCTGACTTCAAACCGTACAAGCATTTGGAGGAAGCAAACCGTGCCGATGAACCGTGGCGTCCCACCGCACCGAACCTTTACAAGCCGATTCGTGCCAAGTGGATTTCCGGTTATTTGAAAAAAGATGCACTTTTATCCGACCATTATTTCGGTAACACCGGTTTCAAAAACGGACAGATGGCCACATTCCTGAAAGAGACGCTCCCCGAACTGCAAGAGGAAATCGGCGACATTCTCATGGAGGATTTCAAACTTGATTCGTTTGAGCAGAGTCTCGACCGGATCACGGAAATGCTTGCGGCGGAAGCGAATCGCAACACGGCTTTGGAAATGAAAGGAGCGGATTTGCCTGCGGACCTCAACGAGGAAGGTTACAGACTCTTCGGCAGCGAAGAGGGACTCGGCTGTGACGCGACCGGCTGCCACAAGTTTTACGGACTCGGTAAGACGGGGTCCGCTCCTGATTTGACCGGTTACATGTCCCGTGAGTGGCTTTTCGGTGCCATCGCAAATATCAATGACACAAGATTTTACGGCGATAAAAATGAAAAAATGCCGGTCTATTACATTGAGGGAAGCCGCGATTCGACGCTCACCCGCAAAGAGGTTGAACTGCTCACCGACTGGCTTCGCGGCACTTGGTATAGACCGGGCCAATGATGTTCCGCGATACCGGTCCCACCCGACAGTGACTCTTACTCTTCCGTCGGAAAGAGGCGGTCAACGAGTTCGAGGAACTCCCATGCGGTGGCGGCCTGACAAATCGCGGTGCGAAATGATCTGGCTCCTTTGATTCCCTTGGCATAACACGGAGCCGTTTTCCGCATCAGAATGGTTCCTTTTTCCTCACCGAACTGGCCGCACATCAACCGGTAATGTTCCAACAGAGTCTCTTTTTGCTCGGTGAGTGCCGGATCAGGCGAAACCGTTTCCCCGGCAAGAGCCTGCGAAATCTGCCGGAAAATCCATGGTTTCTCCAGTGCAACGCGTCCCAGCATGATACCGTCAACGGGATAACGCGAGAAAGCGGTCACCGCCTGTTCGACAGTACGGATGTCTCCATTGCCGATGAGCGGAATCCGTTTCAGGTGCCGCTTGATTTTTGCGATGGCTTCCCAATCCGCGGTTCCGCGGTACATCTCCTGAGCCGTCCTTCCATGTACGGTGATTGCCGCCGCTCCCGCGTCTTCCGCCGCTTGAGCCACGTCAACGGCATTGATGGTGTCACGTGTCCAGCCGAGCCGGATTTTCGCCGTTACGGGAGCCGGAGAACACGCTTTGACAACCTGAGTGATGATATCAGCGACTTTCTCCGGTGATTTGAGGAGCCACGAACCGCTGGACGAGTTTTTCGCAATGGCTGGTGCGGGACATCCGAAATTCAGGTCAATCACACTCACGCGATACTCCCGGACAAGCACTTCTCCGAAGTGGGCAAGCGTTTCCGGCTGATTGTCCCAGATTTGAGCGGCGAGCGGCCGAGGTTCCTCACGAATCCCCCAAAGCCGCGCGAGAGCCTCCTCATACGGCGGAGGATTTGCCTCTTTGCAGGCAAACGACCGTGCGCTGAGCATCTCCGTGGCGATAAGTCCGGCGCCGCCGAATTTCCGCAGGACCTCCCGAAAGGCGTAGTTGGTGAACCCCGCCATCGGAGCCGAAAGAATCGGCGGATCGACCCGTACGGAACCGATGAAAAACGGTGCCGGCATCATGGCGTTGGTGAAACCGCCGGCCCCGGAGGTGTTGATGGTTCCAGGGGTGCTACCGGTACCGAGAGTCTTGGGACCAGCAGTTCTTCTTGGCGTCTTGAGACCGATTCTGGTATCTGAATGATTTCTTCAGGGACCGGTTGAATTTCACGCCCATTTTGCGACGGTAAGTTGGCGATGCTCCGATTGAGGATTTTGATTTGTGTTTCCAGGTCTCTGATACCGGTCTGCATTGACGCAATCTGTTGACGGAGGGATTCCACACTGTTTTTCAAATCCACGATTTCCTTCGGGGACTGCGAACCGAAGGAGAAAGAATCAAACGGTACCGTTGACGGAATCCTCGGCGGCTGAGGAAGGGCGGTCTGCCGGAGCTGTTCCGCCTGGAGCAATGTCTGATCCGCCAAAGCCGCCTGCCCCGCCGCGCGAAGCTGGGCGGCCGCGTCTTCCAGTTGTTTGATCCGTTCGGCGGTTGGAGAAGGAAGTGCCGATGAATAATATTGCGGTTGGAGCGGAGAAACCGGGAAAGAGGAAAGGCCGCCCGTGTTTGCGTCGGAAGAAACCGCCGAGGGAGCCGCAGGAGTTTGTATCTGGGCGTCAATGTCCCTGATTTGTCTGAGGAGGTCTTCCTGCTGCGTCTGGAGATACTCGGCGAATTGCGGGTCGTTGTGTTCTTTGGCCATCGAAAGGGTCATTTGCAGATTCTTCAGATCGGCAAGCAAACCGTCTTTGATCGGCTGAAGCATTTGAGCATTCGGATTGTCCGGTTGACCCGGTGCAGGATTCCGGTATCCCGTCCCGTTTGCAAAGGGAGGGATTCCGGTCGGACTCGGCCTTGAAATTGCCTGATTTCCTTCCGTAAACGACGGCACTGGTGTAAGCGACGGTACTGGCGTCAGCGGAGTGGAAACCGGTGTTCCCGGTGCCGGCATTTCCCGCGACGATGTTCCCAGTGACTGTTCGAGCCACTGAATTTCCTGCTGAACGGTGGAAAGCTGCTGGTGATTCGCGGGGTCTGCAACAGGCAAGTTTTTGAGCCGGATTTCCTCCTGACGCAGCGTTTCAAGCCGCGATTCCAGAAATTTCCGCATTTCCGGGTCGCGTGTGACTCCGGCACCGGCCCCCGGCACGGGTAACGAAGGCGATGGCAAGGCCGGTGAAAGAGCCGGTGAAACCGGCGGCGAAGGCGAAACGGGGCTTTGTGCCGTTACGGCAGCGGTCATTGCCGTTAAGAGCATGAGACTGAAAATCAAGTGTTTTGTCATTGTTTTTCCTTTTCTGAGTT
>JAISQK010000327.1 GCA_031274255.1 Planctomycetaceae bacterium
TAGTGGGAATAGAGGATATTGTCAGCAGTCGAGTACGAGTGAAATTTGTTCAAGGGACTCGATGGACAATGGTAAGAAGAAATATTGGCTCGCTTTTCCCGAATAAGATTGTAATTGACGGCGTTACCTTCACTGTGCGATGTTGCGAAACCAGCGTTTTTGCTCGTTTTATCCAAAGCCTCATAAAGAGGCATTTGCTCAATATACGGCAGAATACAACCTCGCCATGAAATCGCATATTTCCAACCCGCTGTCCCTCCCGGTAACAATCCGTTGTGAGGATACGCACGGTGTCCGTCTTCATAAGTGAGACACGCGAGAGTCATCTGCTTAAGATTGTTGGAACACTGGGCACGCCTTGCCGCTTCGCGGGCCGCTTGAACAGCGGGCAACAAGAGTGCGATTAGTACGCCGATAATCGCAATCACGACAAGAAGTTCGACAAGGGTAAAAGCGATTCGGGCAGTAAACCGGACAAAAGAAAATTTGGCATTGCTTCCTGTACTTTTCGTATTGGCAGTACTTGCATCTGCAACACGGGAATCGATGCAGACTACCCACCCCACCCATTTTGACATTTTGAACACAACAATAGTTTTTTCATAAAAAACTCCTTCTCACAAATTCAAATTGATTGAAAAATCGTAACACTAGATAGTTATATTAATCAAAAGAGAAAGAAAAGTCAAGAGACAAAAAAGAAAAAGGGAAAAAATTTTTGAAAGTGCTGAGAAAAAAGAAATATGTACCGAATATTGCACAAAAGAAATGGAGAATTCTGTTGAATGAGAAATGCCTCCGGCGGCCAATGCGAGGGCGTTGGATCCCGGCCGCGAGCCGTGGCGGGCGGATGGAGCTACCGCTCCGAAGCAATGACCCGCTTCCGATGGTCGCTGGAATCCACGAGCGGAACAAAAGAAAAGTGGTTGGAAAAGATTGTCCAACTAAGGCCGAAGGCAACGGGATGCAACGTCACGTTGCCCGACCGCGCAGCCGGGGAGGCATACCGCCCGTCGCGGCTCGCGACCGTGCTACGCGGCCTCTTCCGCGGCCATGAGAACTTCCACCTCACCGGTTTTCGGGTCGAAGCGTCCGAAGAAAAACTCGCTCACCAGATTGTGACCAAAAAACGTCCGGTTCGCCGCAGGGGTTATGGAGCGGTAAAGGAGCGTGTGGAGCTTGCCGGTCTGGAGCCGGAACGCCGCCGCCCGGTCTTGTCCGACGATCTGCCGGTTTTCGCCGACGGTAAGCTGCCGCCAAGTGTAAGGAAGCTTCAACCGGTTCGGAGCGAGGTCGAAAATCAGCGGCACAAACAGACCGACACCATGGTTCCGCCGCCGGATTTTGAGCATTTGCGATTCCGCCGTCAGCGACCCCGCGGAGTGCGGCGTTTTCTTCCATTCCGGAAGAAACAACGGAAAAACACGGGCAAGCGGCGTCTTGTGATGGAGTAAAAGAAGTTCCGACGCCTCGGAGTCCGCCTGGACTCCCGTCTCCCTCGCAAGGAGCAGCCCCGCCTCATACTCCAAATCGAATGTTTCATCCGGCGGCACGGCGTCCTCTTCCGGCAGCGGATTTTTCTGAAACAAAAGCGTGTCGGCCAAAAGAAGGAGCCTTTCCTTATGAGCAAGCAAAAAATGCCGCTGAAGCCGCATTTCACAGGTCAGCCGAAGTTCCAGTTCCAGATAATCCGCGTCGCCATCGGAAACACTGCATGTCATCACCCAGGGATCCGCCGGTTTCAATATCTGACCGTTCTGCCGGAGAACCGTATTCCAGGTTCCGCTCCAAAGCGTTTTTCCGGCAAGGTTCAGCTCTGTCCGCACGGAATTGTCCGTGATGTCATGATTCCTCGTGCCGGCATCGGCGGCTGTTCCTAGTCCGGGGAACTCGTCTCCGGGGAACTCGCGGACCGGAGCAAACGCGACACTTAGCGACGGAGCATTGTGCGGCCATTTCGTCCGAAGCTGGGCCATTTGCGACCACTCGGAAAAATACGCCGCCTCAGGAAGACGCGCCGGCCGGTCCGTTTGAGTCTCTTGGAGAGTCAGTCTGGGAAAAGCCGCTTTCGCCGCCGCATGATCCGCCATGTCCTTGTCGAACGTCAATGCCGTTCGGAGGATTTTCATGCAGGATTTTCTCATTTTATCCGCAAACGATTTTGACATGGAACCGATGGAACTGTCGAAAACCGATGCCCCGTCTCTCCGATGAAACCGCAACGCCTGCAGCACAGCCCACTCGAACTGAGACTGTTCCTTACGCCCCCAGGGAGAAATTCTCGCGTTTTTCCCCAGCATCAACACCCGTGTCCACGACGCCAAAAGCGGCAGAAGAAGCCGGTAATCCGACGCTTTCGGCAGTCCCTCCCCGTCAGTGACTTCGCGGAACACCGTTTGAAAACACTCTTTCGCCGAAGTGAGCAGCGAATCCGAAGCGGCGGAATCAGGAAACAGACACGCCAAAAGCCACGGCAATTCTCCGCGGATGAGCTGATAAAGCCAGGCGTTTTCCTCAAATGAAACCGGCACTTTTTCCGCGTGAAAAAGACAATCGGTCAGTGCGGTGGAAAAATGCGACGCATCTTCCTCGTCCTCTTTCTTCGGCAGCGGCGATTCCGGCAAAAGCGTGATCGTGTCAAGAAGCATGCTGATGCCGTATTCCCCCTGAAGTTTCATGTCCAACATCAGGGACGGCAACGCCCAAAGAGACTTGCTGTAAGCGTCGAGGTTCAGCTTTTCCGCCCGTAATGCGGCTTGTTTCCGCCATTTCCTCCAATCTTCCGGATGCGATTCCGCAAGCCGGGCAAGTTCCATGAGGTTAAAAGCGGTTTTTCCTGACAAAAAGTGTTCCCAATACGAGAAAACAGGCGAAATCGGCGTCATAAAATTCAGTCCTTTGATGGTGGATTGCGGTACGGCAGGTCTCTTTCCGCGTCAGTGTTCAATCACGACGGCATCGGGGGTGACGGCGGTGACGCAACCTGAAATGGAAGCGTGAATGTCTGCGCCGAGAGCCGGCTGACCGTTTATGACCGGACGCACCGCAATCGTCTGACCTGTGGAAACGTCCTCACCGGGCCGGACGATGGGCCGGCAAGCCGCTCCGATGTGCTGTCGGAGGAGAATCTCCACCCGAGGCACTTCGAGAAGAGTGTCCTGAAGCGGTCCGTGATTGTCAAACCGTGTCAGACCGGTCTTTTGCATCAGCCGCGGAGTCGGTGTTTTACGGTTGAGCATCATTTGGACCGGCCGCTCCGGACGGAAGGGCGGATTCTCCCATCGTTTCTTCTCCGCGAGCAGCCGCTTCTTGTTTTCAAAGCACACGCCGCGGGGATCAAGCCCCTCAGGACACGAAACATAACTGCAAAGGTTACAGTCGCAACAGAATTGCGTTCCCGGCACATCCGCCTGACGATTCATGCTGAACCCGAGACTCCGCATCGCACGGTGCGGCTCAATCGGATGCCCGAGCAGATTTCGGGGACAAAGTTCCGTACAGTAACAACACTGATCACACGCCGCGCGTCCGACCTTCAATGTCCGGTTCCAATCCCACTGTTTTCTCTGGACAATGAAATGTTCTTCCGGCAAAACAATAATTCCTCCGGTCGTCTTTGTCACAGGTTTCGACAAATCCGTCTCAAGATACCCCATCATCACACCGCCGATCACGTATTTGGGATTGTCCGCCGTCAGTCCGCCGGCACATTCCAGACATGCGGAAAGCGGCGCCCCGACAGGAACCCGTATCGAAACCGGATGCCGCACCTCTCCGGCAATGGTGAGCCATTTTTCCGTCACCGGATGCGTTTCCGCACAAGCGACATTGAACGCCGTCTCGACATTCATCACAACAGCACCGACCGCCAGCGGAATCCGCCCCGGCGGAACGATACGGCCAAGTGTTTCGTAAATCAAAATAAACTCATCCCCGGCAGGGTAAGCGTCGTCAAGCGGCACGATGCTCATATTGGAATCAAGCCGCGGACGCAATGTTTCCATGACATCGGTGTATTTTTTCTTGATTCCGACCTTGCCCTGCGACGCACCGGTCAACAGCATTCCGAGACGCACTCCCTCGACAAACAGTTCCGTCCGGTGAAGGATCAGCTCCTTGTCCTTGTGCAAAAGCGGTTCGCACTCCGCCGCGTTGATGACAAGGGTGTCCGCTTTTCCTGAGAGTTTCACATGGGTCGGAAAACCGGCTCCGCCTGCTCCGACGACACCCGCCCGGGCGATTTGTTCTGTGGTCAGCATACGTATTTAAGAGGAAAACCGCAATTGAAGAGGCACTAAAATCCGACGATCAACATGTACTATAACCGATTTTCCGTATTTTACCAGTATCGCACAGAGAAATTTCATCACGAGAGTCTTACAATTCCAGCGTTTTTTTCCACGCGTTATGGAGGTCGGCGATGGATTTGGAAAGAACCGTCTTGCCGTCATACGTGATCATGAGCTGTTTTTCGTCCGTCACCTTGCCGATCCGCCCCCATACCGTGCCGGTAAGAGCCGCTTCGAAGGACTCCGCGTTTTCCGGAGCCACCTCGCAAATCCAGCGTGTGTTCGATTCACTGAAAAGCAGTACGATCACCTGTTCCATTTCGCGGTCAAGACGGTGCGGCAGATTTTCGAGCGTCACACTCGCCCCGAAACCGCCGGCAAAACACATTTCCGCCATCGCCGCCGCAAAACCGCCTTCGCTCATGTCGTGACACGCACGGACGAGTCCCGCTCTGATGACGCGGTGAAGTGCGGCAAATGTCTCTTTGGCAACAGGAATATCGACCTTCGGCACCTGACCGCCGCGGAGACGCTCGACCAACGCATAGTGCGATCCTCCGAGTTCGTTCTTCGTTTCACCGACAACGTACAGCAGATTGTCCGCTTTTTTGAGGTCCATCGTCACACAGGTTTTCACATCATCGACCTGTCCCATCGCGCTGATAAGAAGCGACGGCGGAATCGCGATCGCCTGGTCCGAACCTTCCGGACGGAATTCGTTGTTGAGACTGTCTTTTCCGCTGACAAACGGTGTGCCGAACCCCAACGCCAAATCGTGACACGCCATCGCCGCACGCACGAGCGAACCCAGCGTTTCCGCCCGTTCGGTGTTTCCCCAGCAGAAGTTGTCGAGAAGTACGATCGTGGACGGGTCCGCTCCGACCGCCACGGCATTCCGCACCGCTTCGTCCATCGCGCCGGCGGCCATCCAATAGGTGTCAAGATCGCCATAATAAGGATTCATGCCGCAGGAAATCACGAGTCCGCGTGAGGAATCCAGCCGAGGACGAATAACCGACGCGTCGCCGGGACCGTCGTTTTTGACGCCGACAAGCGGTTTGACGGCACTTCCTCCCTGCACTTCATGATCGTACTGACGGATAATCCAGTGTTTGCTCGCGACATTGGGCGACGCAAGAATCATCAGCAGAGCTTCGAGCGGACCTGTCTCACATCCGGTGTGAACAACCGGTGTGAGCGGCGTCTGCGGCGGCGGAACGTACACGGCATCACGCACCACCGGCGGACGGCCGTCATGCAGAAACGACATTTCCAAGTCGGCAACGGTTTGCCCGTGATACGTCAGGTGAAGTCTGCCGGTCGGTTTGAAAACGCCGAGAACAACCGCTTCGACCCCTTCACTGCCGCAGAGCGATTGCAGTTCCTCCCATTTTTCCGGCGGTACCGACAAAACCATCCGTTCCTGAGCTTCGGAAATCCAAATCTCCGTGTAACTGAGTCCCTGATATTTCAATGGAGCCTTTTCAAGTTCCACTTCCGCACCGATTTTTTCCCCCATTTCACCGACCGCACTTGAAAAGCCGCCGGCGCCGCAATCCGTCACCGCAGTGAACAATCCCCGGTCGCGTGCTTCGAGGAGAACATCAAGTACCATTTTCTCCGTGACAGCGTTTCCGATCTGAACCGCTCCGCCGGAAATCCTGTCACTTTCACTGGTCAATTCGGCACTGCTGAATGTCGCCCCGTGAATTCCGTCGCGTCCGGTTCGGCCTCCTACGGCGACAATCAGGTCGTTCGGACGCGGATTTTTGAACGAATGTTCCTTTGGAATGATTCCGACGCTTCCGCAATACACAAGCGGATTTCCAAGATAACGGTCATCGAAATAAACCGCTCCATTGACCGTCGGAATTCCCATGCGGTTGCCGTAATCACGAACCCCGGAAACGACCCCTTTCACGATCCGTCTGGGATGCAAAATTCCCGGCGGAAGAGTTTCTCCCGGCGTGTCGAGCGGACCGAAACAGAAAACATCCGTGCTGCAAACCGGTTTCGCCCCCATGCCGACCCCCATGGTGTCGCGAATGACGCCGCCGATGCCGGTATTGGAGCCGCCGTAAGGCTCCAGTGCGGACGGATGATTGTGCGTCTCGACTTTGAAACAGACATTACAGGTGTCATCAAACCGCACCACTCCGGCGTTGTCGGCGAAAACACTGACACAGAGGTCGTTTTCTCCTGCGTTTTTGCGAATCTGCTGTGTTGAAGCGAAAATCGTTTCCTTGAGCATATTCTCGAACCGGCATTCCCCTTCCGGTCCCTGATACCGGATTCGCCCTGCCAGCGTTTTATGACTGCAATGTTCGCTCCATGTCTGGGCGATCGTTTCGAGTTCCAGATCGGTCGGAGAACGTCCCGCTTTCTCGAAATACTGCTGAATCGTTTTCATTTCCGCCAAAGAAAGATAAAGCTGACTCTTTTTACTCAGTGTCATCAATTCCTCCTCATTCATTTTATGAATCGGAACGGTCACCAATTCGAAAAGATAATCATTGCCGATATCAAGACGGTCAAGGCGGAAAGGATCCCTCACGACCTGTTCCACGGCGTCATTAGCGAGGAGTTTGGTGCAAAGCCGCTGAATTTCCGTGTCATCCGCCCCGGAAACGGTGTATTTTTTGAAGGTTCTTACCGCTTGGACACAGATTTTGAAATCCGCTATCGCTTTCACGACACTTTCCGCAACGGGATCGGTCACTCCGGGCTTGGGAAGAATATAAATTTCCCGTGAATCGGACCAATCCGACCGGTTCACGGACTGGTCTGCCGGTGTTTTGGAATTTTGAACAGAATAAATCCGATAACTTTCCGTCACGGAATCGGTCAAAAGCTCTTTGGCAAGGAGATTCAGCTCCGCTTCGGAAATTTCTCCCTGAATCAGATAACCGTGTGCCGCGGTGACGGTAAGATTTCCGGTGATTCCAATGTCTTTGGCGTCCGCCGCAATGATGTGACCTTTGCGGTCGTTTTTTTCTAAGGAATCAATTTCAATGGCAAAGAGCATATCGGTGTTTCTTTTCGGATTTTGTGAAAAAACAGAGACAATACTTAGTATGGTACCGTTTTTTCGATTTTGTTCAACAGGTAGGTTCCTAGTACACAGTCAAGAATGAAATTGCGGATATAGTCTTTTTAGGCGGTGTCGTCACGAGTTGACAGAGGAAAGTCAGAGTGTTATCATCAAGGGAAAATGGAGCTTGTACTCAAACCCGGTAAAACGGCTCAGATGGACGCGGCTTATCATCGGCATGACATTTCGGACGCAATGGGAGCATTACTCGAAGACCATCTGTCGGGACGCAAAGGCACATGAGGCGGTTGCACATAAAGCAACAATGCCCGCGACAATCGGTCATTCCTTTTCTGCTGGTCGGATTACCGGCGTTTAGATCTTACGTACGGGGGCACCGTGGCGCGATTTGCCCCTGGATTACAGCAGTTGGAAAAATACGCACCGCCGATTTTGCCCCCGGCGTGACAAGGGCGTGTGGGAAAAATGGCTTGAGTTGCCGGTCAAAGAGCCCGATTTTGAATGGTTGATGATTGATGCGAGTCATGTCAAGGTGCATCCCGATGCCGCCGGTGCGGTCGGAGGAAACCAGGACATGGAACGGACAAAAGGGGACTCAATACCAAAAGTCCACTTGGCCGCGGATGCACGATGTTTCCATCCGCTTGCGATGGGCGGTGAAGCGGCATGCTTCCCGTCGCGGATTGCA
>JAISQK010000332.1 GCA_031274255.1 Planctomycetaceae bacterium
TCGGCTTCCAGTGGATAATCTTTCCAACCGCTTCCCTTTTTTGTTCCGCTTGCCAATACCAGTGAGCAACGCGAGCGGGTTCGTGGCTCTCGGGACGGCAGTCCCATCCGGGATCCAACATCCATATGTTGGCCAGTTAGAAAATCTTGCCAATAGGAGATCGGTTTTTTATTCGGACGGTTTGGGAATGAGCATGGCGATGATTTCGCGGACACGCTTCATCGGAATCGGCATCGCCGCGGCAATCCGCGTTTTCGACCGTTTCACATGGGCCGCCCATTTCACCTGCGACTCGTCCAGCAAAAGAAGCATCGGCAACGCTCCGAGACGGTTGTCGTCTGCGATTTGATTGAATCCGAGAACCGCGTTCTTTCCGAGGTTTTGCGCGTTGATTAAAACACAATCAGGAAGTTCGTCGGCCTCTGCCATCCGGTCGATGGCGCGGTTCGGGTCGGACATGATCAGCACGCGGAACCCCGCCTTTTTGAACGACTCCCGGAAAATGTTCTGCATTTCCGCGTCCGGCTCCATGATCATGAGGACCGGCTGTCGGGTTTTCGGTGCGGCGGCCTTCGTTCCCGGTTTCGCCGCGAGTCCCACATTCAACTTGATCTGTTCAAGCCCGATTCCCTGATTGGCGGTTCCCTCTTCGAGCCGTTTGGCCGCAACATACAAATCCGCAAGCATTTCCGCCATCGACTGGTAACGCTTCTCCACATCAAGCGACATCGCCTTGTTCACCACAAAACTGACCGCATGAGGAACCTGCGGGGCGGTCACCTGAATCGGCTTGACCTGATAGAACCGGTTTTTGTCGAGGCGTCTGGCACGTTCTTTCGTCTCAAAGAGCGGCGGCTTTCCGGTCAGAAGATGGTAGTAAATGCAGCCGAGGAAGTAAATGTCACTGCGGTTGTCATTCCGTTTGACACCGCAAGTCCGTTCCAATGCCGCGTAATCAATGGCCCGCTGATTGGCGACCGACAGCTCGTCCGTTTCCGCGGATTGCCTTTTTTTGTTCGCCGTCGTCAACGCCGCCAGTCCGAAATCCACCAGCATGGCACTTCCTGAGGAAGAAAGCAAAACGTTGCTGAGTTTGAGATCGCGGTGTTGAAGCTGCCGTTTCGAGGCGTAATCAAGTCCGCTGCAAATGTCGGTGATGATCCGCGTCGTCACCTTCGGCTCCACAACCTTTCGGACACGCAAAAAATCCCGAAGCGTCTGACCTTCCACAAAATCCATCACCATAAAATGGAGGAATTCTTTGGAGACAACCTCATGAATTTGCACGATATTCGGATGACGGAGTTCCATGCCGAGTTCCGCTTCACGGACAAACTGATTAATGACATCCTGATTCTCGCTGAAACGTCCGCGAAGCACCTTCACTGCGGCGATTTTTCCCGTTTCTTTATGGACGGCACGAAAAACCCTCGCAAACGACCCGGCTCCGACCAGAAAAAGCGCCTTGTAATCCCCGAAGTAGAAACCGGTGGTCTCCCCTTCAATGAGCCGGTCCATCTGATAATTGGTCAACATTCCCTGCCGCAACAGCGTTTGCCGCAACAGCTCGATGTCCGCGTCCTGCGTCCCCAGCGACGCCCAGACATCCCGAATCTGTCCCGGCGTCAGCAATTCGAGAGTCAACGCCCGCTGCATCAATTCCTCGACCATTTGTTCCGGCATGGAAAACTCCAGATTCTTAAAACAAAAACCGTAAAAACGAAATCCTGTGACAAACCCCCTCCTATAATAAAGGGAAAATGAGAAAAACGCAAGAATCACCCGAAATAAAATCCCAAAACACGGCTTGAGCCTCATTTGAAAGATTACCGGTACGTCCCGACCCGTATCGCGATTGCTTTGCCGGTCATTTCTTCGTCGGCAAACGACAGAGTTTGCGTCCGTTTTCGGACGCCGTGTTGCCTTATAGATGGCCGTATCAATGATAGCTCCAAGTTAACGAGCCGGTGATCAATACGACCATCGGCTCGCTCTTCCGTTCTGCATTAGGCAGAATCATCCTACGCCATCGGATAAGTTACCTATTCTTCAGGTAAAGAAGTCATTGTCCAAGTCACTTTCGAAGATCTCCGTGAAAATCGTTTCGTTGATTCTCTTATCGGTACGTCATTTGAGCAATCTTTCGTCCAGATACCGGGCAAGTGCAATGTCCAGGGTTTTCACTGAAGTGCCGACCGTCTTTTTCACGGTAAGCTGTGAGCCCGGCACTTTCGCAACCGCACTGCCGGACTTTTGAACGGCCTTATTGTCTGTAAGCGTGACATCGGTAAGTTCCGCTTTGCCGCCGCCTTGATAAACCGCACCGCCCCAGTTCGCCATGTTCCCCGAAATAACGGAGCTGCTGATATCCATCGTACCGCCCGCCTGGTAAACCGCACCACCCCAAGAGGCGGTGTTTCCCGACAGTGTGACGTTACTGAGCGTGAGCTTCCCGTTGGTCTGATAAACCGCACCGCCGCGGAGCGCCTTGCCGCCGGAAATGCTGACGGAATCCAGCGTCACATTGGCATAACTTGTCAGCACCGTACCGCCGTTGACGGAATTGCAACCGTTGACAAGGTTCACTCCGGTGACGGTCACGTCAATGACCGATTTGACATTCTTCCCTTTGATGTTGAAAATACGCGATTTCCCATGTGCATCAATGGTGATGTTTTTCGCTTCGGCATCTATCGTGAGATTTTT
>JAISQK010000335.1 GCA_031274255.1 Planctomycetaceae bacterium
CTCTTGTATTTTTCCGCAATGATTGCTATAATGGTCTTGTTCATTTCAAGAGTATATTGAATTTTGACTTTTTATGCAATAGCACTTTTAAGTAATGTTATTCGCGCATGAATCCTTACATTCAATCCAGACAATTTTGATAGGTTAAATGTATGGCTACAAAAGGGAATTGGAGCACTCCGGTAAACAATGGGCGGGCCGTAATCCTTATTTGAGGAGTGATTTTTACCTCCGCCAACGCACGGGCGTTGGATCCCAGAGGGGACTACCGTCCCGAAACAATGACCCGTTCGCGTTGCTCGCTGGAATCGGTGAGCGGAAAAATGGGAACATATACCTTACAACGGCATTAACTGACTCTTTTTAAGTTTTTGGAAATTGAGTTGCATGAGAGTATCAAGTTCGGATTGATAATCGGTTTCGACACGGCTCAGGCAATCATTGATACCTGAAGTGAATTCATCGAAGGTTTCGTAGTAAATATTGTACAGACACTTATTCTTGACAAATTTCCATAATCGTTCCATCCAATTCAAATTCGGAGAATAACTCGGAAGAAACTGTGTAACGTGATTCCCAACTCCTTCGCCAAGCCTTCTACGAATTTGCAATGTTGATAGCGTGCATTGTCCAGTATGATTACGATTGGTCGTCCCGCGTATTGAACGGACAATTTTCGCAACATCTCGCATACGGTCACCGCCGTAATGTAACCGTCGTTCACAACGACGGTCAATTGTCTACTGATCGCGTTGCAGGCTCCCGGAACATTCCAACGTTTTCGTCCCGAAGGACTGCGAGGGAAGGTTCGGGTGAAACACCATAAGTACCCGAGAAACGCCGTTTGAACAAAATGGACTCCGTCCATGAACAACAACACCGACTCGCCCGCTTTTGCCTTCGCTATTTCAGGCTCCAATGTGTTTTTAAATTCCTCCTGCTTCTCCCAATCCGCTTTGGCGAGAATGGTTGCCGTTTTACGGAATGTCCTTCCGATGGTCCTCATGAAGATGCGTACACGTTGCGGACTTCGCTTAACACCGGTCAAATGTGTTCGATACGAGCTGCCGCTTCCTTGACGGAAGCGGGCGGACGTGATTGAAATTCTTCCATCACGGAGTTTCGGTGTTGTGCCGGATCACTCGCGGGGTGATACGAATCCATGGCGGTCACAAGTTGGATACCACCCTTTTGGTACATGTTCATCACACCTCGAACGGTAGGAGGAGTTTGGCGAACGAGGAGAGCAATTTCCGGTGCGAATTTGCCACAGGCGTGCAGTGCAGCCAAAGGATTTCGAACCGCCGCATGACTCGTTCATCCGGATAGCTGGAACGTCATCGTTGGAACGTCTTCCGTTCGTCCTCTGTATAATTGGCCCACAACATCATCTTCCTCCTGAAAAAACTTGACGAAAAAGGGAAATTATATCATTTTATACCAATCTTGAAAATAGATGTTTATTAGCGTTGAGGAGTATAGCATGGAAAAGAGAGGTCACAGGGCAATTCACCGGAACAAAGACAGGAAAGAAAGATTTCCGGATGTTTTACAAAAACTCCACGGCATAGAGAATCGCGTTGAGTCCCAGCTTGAAAGCGTCTTCTTGCGTATAGCCCTGACATTCCATTGTACTCATGTCCTCAAGGGCGCAGCTCACATCATACGGCGAAAACACGATACTCCAACGGTTTTCCATACGGATACCTTCCAGCTCCGGCGGTATTTCACGCGAAACAATTTCCGAACGCCGTTCCGGTGATTTTTGCGGAATCCGAACAGTTACCCGCTGAAGATTATAGCCGCCGCACGCATCGGTGAGAAACGGGTCATTTGCGGCAAGCCGCGTCAAAGCGGTGTCGGGAAAAATCTCCGCCATTTCCCGGCGGAACGAGTCGATGAACGGCTGCGACGCGCAAATCGCGTTCACAAAAAGAAAACCTCCCCGGTCAATATAGGTTTTCAGCCGCTCCCGCTGCGCCGCACTCAGTTGAAAACTGTTGCGTCCGTGCAAAAACAATACAGGATAGTTGAAAATCCCGTCGTCATCCAGTGTGATTTGATTGACCCGTACTTCTATCGGAATCTGCTGTTCCAGTGCGATTTTTTGCACCAGTTTCGCAATGGCACGCGGTGCCGCATTCGCCGACCCCATCACATCCAGCATTGCCGCCTGAATCTTTCCCCGTGACGGCAAATGACTGTTGAGTTTCCGAATCACCGTTTCCGGGATCTCATATTTATATTTGAGTTCCCTGCCGGTGGCATACGCCAGAATGTTCAGTCCGGTGTCCAGACCGGCGTTGATTTCCACCTGGATCGTTTCAGAATACGGCTCCGCACGAGGACGGAGCTCGGCCAGTTCCCACAAACAGGAAAGTGACGCTCTTACCGGCTTCGGCATTTCACGGAGATTCCTCATCGGCGGAACATAAACAACACTGGTGCGGCATCCGAAGTCAATCCCTTCAATGGGCCGAAGCTGATTGACCGGAATCGTTTTTTCCGCAGCCCAGATCGGATGAGACGGATCAAGGAGATGAAACTCATACCCTTCTTCCGGCAGGACACGATTCATCAGTTCGCGAAAACCGGCGTCGAACGTGTCGTCTTCGGAATACGCTTCCGCGAAAAGAAAGCCGCCTCCTTCGAGAAAGCCGCGCAGACTTTCCACAAGTTTCTGATCCTGTCTTGCGTTGCCGGAAAGCGGTGACCGGTCGCCGCAGAAATAAAGCACCGGCGTCTGAAGAAGGTCGTCGGCCGTCGCTTTTGCGGAATCAATGAGTTGCCAGCTCATTTCGAACTTCCAGTTTTTCTCCGCGTAAAGTGTCAGATGTTTCAGGTCGCTCGGATGAGCGTTCCATCGGTCGCCGTTTCCGTACTGAAGTTTGGAAACCAGAATGGGACGGCGTCCCTTGACGAGAAACAGCAAGGCAAACGACGTTGCCAGATGATCGTACTGTTCCTGAGGTTCCGCCTTCCAGCTGTCGACAAAGTTTCCTTTTTCGATGAGCAGTGCATTGGTCCCTTCGCGGTACCAGTCGTTGGAACCGATGAACCGCTTCGCCGACAACCGTCCGACACGTTCAAGGGCGTAGAGATAATAGTGGACCCAGAACTGATTGGTGGAGACCGCCGGATTCTGCGCGACCGTGAAATGGTCCCGCAGCCATTTGAGTCCCTTTTCCACACGGTCTTCCGTATCGACGGAAAGAGGCTGACAGCACAAAATGAGGCCGTTCAGAACCGTTGCCGCCCGGCGGTTGAGCGTGGTGTCGGCAATGAGGAGACTTGCCATTCCGGCGCAGGTCATGCTTCCCCGCGGTTCCTTCTGCATCGTGCTGTACCCCCAGGAACCGTTCGCATTCTGACGCTTTTCCCAGTATTCCTTGGCCCGCAGCCACGTCTCATGACTCGCCGGAATCCCGACACGCTCCGCTTCGTAGAGTCCCAGTACGGCGAATTGGGAATTGGAATTATCCGCCAAATTGTAGTTCAGTTGATAGCCCCAGCCGCCGTTTTCAAGATCATCCGACCGGATTTGCGCCTTTTCAAGCCACGCCACCCCTTCACGAATCAAGGCACGGTCGCGTTCCGGGTCGGCCAAGGCATAGACCATGCATTGTGTGGCAATCGTGTAGGTGCTGTTGGTCTCCGATGCCGGAAAACGCCGCAGATGCGTCAGCGATTTTTGAATCACCGGGTCTTCTTTCGGCACACCGGCATTGAGCAGTGCCAGTGTACAAAACGCCGTGACACCGCATTTGTGCATTCCCGCGAGTTCCTGCCACGAACCGTCCTCGTGCTGCACCGTTTTCAGATAACGCACCGCTCCGTCAATCGCCCGCCGCACCGCTTCAGGATCAACATCTTCCGCACGGGAGATGTTCGGAACAAGCAAAATCATCAACCAAGCCGTGAAAAACGTCTTGCCGAGCATTCCAGGCCGAAAGTTACGCCGCCCTCTGAAGTCTCCTCTGAAGAAGCTCGGGATCATGTAAAATCTGTTCAAAATCGGTAAAGTTGAATTTTTCAAAGGTGAAAGGTTCCGCGGGTGTTGCACAGGGAATCCCGACAAAAATCCCGGCGGACTCATGAATCAGCCCGGAAAGATGCGGCGCACAAACGGAAAACCAATCCAGCGACGGCATGGCAACAACAACGAGGTCCACCTTTTCAATGACACGGTCCAGGAATAACTGTTTCACCGCAAGTTCCGGCGGCAACGGGCAGAGTCTTGATCTGACTCCCCATTGGCTGATAAGCCGATGGGCTTTGCGGAGAGAAAGTCCGGGACCATCCGCTTGGGTGCGTGCCTCGAAGGGATCAATGGCGGTGTAGTGGATGTCGCTCAACTCACCGCAATAACGAATGGCAAGCTGCAGCAGATTGAGCGTCCGCACCGCACGCTGGATTCCGATTTCCAGAATTTTTTGGGGACGATCCGCCTGAATGTGCCGAAAGATCACACGGTCGCACACCGGCTTGGAAAAATGCGTAATGTAAAAAGACTGAAAAAAGTTCATTTCGTAATATCCCCGACGAGTAGGAGGTTTTGGTACCCAAAGACCAGTTGAGGATATCGGCATTTTCCGCAAGAAAATCCAGTAGGGAAAAACGTACCCTTCCTACCGAGACCCGTAGCGTGGCAATATGCTGTTACATCGCAGTAGCTTCCCGGCTATACACGGTTGGCGTTCATTGTCATCCTTTTTCCGTTTTTTCGCTCGCGGATTCCAGCGACCAGCAACGTGCGGACGTTGCATCCCGGATGGGACTCCCGTCCCGAAACAATGACCCGCTCGCGTTGCTCGCTTGTATCAATAGGTGGAAAAACATATACCTTCGGCCTTCTGTTGGAAAGATTTTCCAATTGAAAGCGACCGCCTCGAAGAGGCCGGGAGCAAACAGGGGTGCAGCGGCCTACCGCTGCCCGCCGGAGGGATTCTCTTAATGTCTTGAGTGAGGAATTTTTCCTTGAGTTGGATTCCTCTAATTCTCTGGTGTTTCCCCTTTTATTCTCATTGATTCCACTCATTCCTATAACGTTTCCTATTCTCTTCTCATCAATTCCACTCAGTTCTTCGGCATTTCCCTTCCTCTTATTAATACTCCTTCTCATTCCCTTGATGCTTCCCATAGGTTTTATCTCAGTTGCCTTCAGTCTCCTGTTGGAAAGATTTTCTAATTGGCGGCGAACCGAACGAAGTGAGTGTGAGACTACCTGGATGCAACGCCCTTGCGTTGGCCGCCGGAGGGAAGCATGCTGCTTCACCGCAGTTGCCTTCGGCCTCCAAATGGAAAGATTTTCTATTTGGCGGCGAACCGAACGCAGTGAGTGTGAGCCTACCGGGATCCAACGCCCTCGCGTTGGTCACCGAAGGTATCTCTTTAAAGTCAAATGGGACAAAATATTTTTATTGCAATATTCTATAAATCTCATAAAGGAAGGCTTTCTATTAATATTGTCATTAAGAGGATGCCTCCAGCGGGCCGCGACGCCGCGGCGGGTGATAGTCTCATGGTCACTACGTTCCATTCGGCCTCTGTTGGAAATATTTTCCCTCTGAGGGCGAACCGAACGCAGTGAGTGTGAGCCTACCGGGATCCAACGCCCTCGCGTTGGTCGCCGAAGGCATCCCCTTAATATTATAGGGAGTAAAAAGTTTTTATCGTAATATTCTGCGAACTCTTCGATGTTTCCCCTCTTATTCTCGACACTTCCCCTCAGTCCAACAACATTTCCCTTCGGCCTCGGTTGGATCATCTTTTCCACCGCTTTTCTTTTTTGTTTCGCCGGTTGATTCCAGCGACCAGCAACGTGCGGACGTTGCATCCCGGATGGGACTCCCGTCCCGAAACAATGACCCACTCGCGTTGCTCGCTGGTATCAATAGGTAGAACAACATTTCCCTTCGTCCTCCTGTTGGAAAGATTTTCTAACTGAGGGCGAACCGAACGAAGTGAGTGTGAGCCTATTGGGATCCAACGCCCTCGCGTTGGCCGCCGGAGGCATTCTCTTAATGTTTTGAGTGAGGAATTTTTCTTCGTGTTTTATTATTCTAATATTATAACGTTTCCCCTAATATTACCATCAATTCCCCTCATTCCTATAACGTTTCCTATTCTCTTCTCATTGATTCCCCTCAGTTTTTCGGTATTTCTTCTCATCTTCTCAATACTTCCTCTTATTTTCTCGACGCTTCCCCTCAGTCCTCCGACGTTTCCCTTTGGCCTCCTATTGGAAATATTTTCTAATTGGCGGCGAACTGAACGAAGTGAGAGTGAGCCTACCGGGATGCAACGTCCTTGCGTTGCCGCCCTCCGCGGCGTTGCGGCATTTCTGTTGATTCCCATGAATATTTTTCTTTTTTCTGTAAGATTTCTATTGCATTTTCCGGATTTTGTGATAATATATAAGATATTTCCGTTGCAGAAACCGACTATTCAAGAAAGACAATCGAGGACTCCAGAGCGTAGCCCGAGAGATTCAGAGCGTAGCCCTAGAGATTCAGAGCGTAGCCCGAGAGATTCAGAGCGTAGCCCTAGAGATTCAGAGCGTAGCCCGAGAGATTCAGAGCGTAGCCCGAGAGATTCAGAGCGTACTATAGAATAGACGGGTAAGATAACAGAAACCCCATTACAAAAAATAGAAAATTCATCGAAGGAAAAGGAAAGACCATGTCCACCGATTTTATTCCGCATGCCGACGCCGCATTTAACAGTTGGCAATATCAGCTTGCCGATGCTCTCTTCAGTTATGCGACGGCATGGGGGATTCCCGCTGCATCTATCACCCAACTGCAAAATCAACGCGCCAACTGGGACGGAGCCTACTCCTGGGTCACGAATCCCGCCACCAAAACAAAGGCACGTGTCCTCGCAAAAAACGAGGCCCGCAAGGAGTATGAAAAGTTTCTCCGCGGACTTCTCAAGCAGTACATTACGTATAATCCGGCGGTCAGCGATAGAGACAGGGTGAACATGGGACT
>JAISQK010000349.1 GCA_031274255.1 Planctomycetaceae bacterium
GCGGGCAGCGTGGCACGCTGCACCGCAGTTGCCTCATGGTCACTACGTTCCATTCGGCCTCCAGTAGATAATCTTTCCTACTGTTTCTCGTTGTTCCGCCTGTTGATTCCAGCGAATAACAGGAGCGGGTTATTGTTCGGGACGGCAGTCCCAATTGCGATCCAACGTGCTACGTTGGCGGGTTACTGGACGTAAAGGTACAAGGCATCACGTCCGTAGTTTTTATCGAGTTGTCCTTTGATTACGATACTGTTCGGCTTCATGTCCGGCGCGGCGGTAATGTTCAAATGAATACTGCCGTCCTCAAGAACCTCCGCAAAACCCGGTGTCTCGACTCCTTGCAGCCACACCGCGATCTTTGACGGACGAATTATCGTTTTGCCCTGTCGAATGCGTAACGTGTATTGTTCCGCCAACGGAATGTACGGCGAAAGATCAAACGTAAACGAGCCGTCTTGAGAGATATTGAACACGCCGACATTCTTGTCCGGCTTGGAATCAATGGCAGCACCTTTGACCTCACCCGTATGGAACACGCTAACATTGAACACGGCAAAACGCCGGATGACCGGCGGGAAAGACGATTCCACAACACGCAACCGCACCGCGTCAACCTTGACCGGTTGAAAACGTTCGATTCGCTTCTGTCCGACGGATAATCCTTGAGAGATCGTCTTCCAATCTTTGCCCGTCAACCCTTCGATAACATATTTTCGTATTCGTTGTCCAAAATTTAGGTCTTCTTGAATTATCGCGTGATCAATTACCGATCCCGATTCCAATTTGAGTTCCACCGTCTCGCCGCGTCCCGAAGTTTCGGCAAGACTTTTCCCAAACCGCCGCCGGATTTCTTGTCCGAATTGCTTGTAAATTTCCATGTCTTTCTGCGGAATCAAACCGGTCGTGTCCGGCGCGGAATTGAGCAGCAACAACGAACCGTTCCCGACCGATGAATAATAAATCTCCATCAACTCGTCCACCGTGCGCAACGTTTTTTCGTTCGTCGGACTCCAGAACCAATGATGATTTTTCAACGGCACATCCACTTCCACCGGCATCCAGCGGTCGCCATCAAGTGTGCTGTGCTTGGCGGTTGCGGTGCCGGATTTCGCGTCACTTTCGTTGACGGTGTACCAGTTGGGATACGGACAAATTCCACGCTCGTTGCCGACCCAACGAATATCGGCAAACGGACCCTGTAGAACAATCGACGACGGAGCATACTTTCGAACCACATCTTCCAACGGAATGATGACACTGCCGTCAAACCAAATTTCGGTGACGAAATTGCCGTACCGCGACAATACTTCTTCCCATTGTTTCCGCAAAACTTGTGAATAGGCTTCTTGCTTTTTCGGGTCTCTCGTTCGTCCGCCGCCGCCGTTGTAAGCTCCCCAAGTTTCGTCGCCCGGATAGATGTAAATCCCGAGTTTCATTCCGCGAGCAAAACATGCTTTTGCCAGTTCGTCGAGAACATCTCCTTTGCCGTTTTTGTACGGGGTGTTTTTGATGCTGTATTCCGTCGTTTCGGTTTGCCACCAACAAAATCCGCCAACATGTTTTGCAACAAACAAAATCATTTTCGCATCAAACGATTCCGCCGCGTCAATCCATTGGTTCACGTCCAACTTGGACGGATGAATCTCGCTCAACGGTGTTTTGAGATTATCGTATTCCCGTCCTTGCCATGTGCTTGGACCGAAATGTACAAACATCGTCTGTTCCATGTCTTGCCATAATACTTGCTGCGGCGTGGGCAAAACAAGTTTCAACGGTTCGGGCGTTTGGACAGGTGCTTTGTTATCTTCGGGCAAAACGTGTTGCGCCGAAACAGGAAAAGTACAAACCGCCATAAGGATTGCACTGCAAATAAAACACGCGACATTCTGCCGCGTGAGATTCTGAATGAAAGTCTTCATTGATTCTCCTGAAAATAGGTTATTGGTTAAGGGTGAAAAATATATATTCTATCCGCTTGTGTTCCGGGACACAACGACCGCCAACATGCGGACGTTGGATCCCGGTTTACTCACGCTCACTTCGTTCGGTTCGCTTTCAATGGATACTCTTTCCGTTTGCTTGCGTTGGAGACATTGTTCCGCCGGAAGATTCCAGTGAGCAACGCGAGCGGGTTCGTGGCTTTCGGAGCGGTAGCTCCCTCCGTCCGCCGCGGCTCGCGGTTGGGATCCAACGCCCTCGCTACGATTCACGGCTCTAATTCCAATTTCAATTCGTTTTTCCCCGTTTGGATTTCCGTATCAAGCGGCGACTCAAACGGGGTTTGATATTTCTTTGGAATTGCGGGGTTGTCCGCACTCAAGAGAACAATGTAACGTCCCGTTGGCAACTCCTTCGGAGAAATGGTGAAATTTCCCGCTGTGTCGGTCTTGACCGTTACGGAAATTTTGCGTGACGGGTTACTGAAAGTCATTTCAGTGTCGGCAATCGGCTTGCTCTTCATTGTCACAGTACCGGAAATACTTTCCGCGTATTGCTTCGGCTGATACGGTTTTCGCGAGCAAGCGGCGAACGCAAGCGACAACGACAAAATCATGATGATGAGATATTTCATTTGAATATTTGGAAAAATGGGGAATTGTATGTCCTCCGCCGTCAAACGGCGGAGGTGGAAACATGACGATAATCTTTTACGGCAGGGAAACGCTGTTTCCGTCATCCTTGTCAGCAAGATTGCAAAGGATGTCCAGCGCCGTCGTGTTTGACAGAAAACTCACGTGACCATCGACAAAACCGGCTTGTGCCCCGCCGGAATGCGCACTTCGAATCGGTGCGTTCCAACTCGCGTGCTCTTCATAGCGGTAAATGGATGTATCTATTTTACTGTTAATCTGGAATCGTACAAAGTTGAAAGAAAACGGACGATTACCGCTGGCTCGCCAAGCCGTATTGGCGGCACGTTCGCCTCCTAAAAGAAACGTACCGCAAGCAGTCGAGCGGCTGTCAATTTGTGTTCCGTCTGTTTTCGTAACCCATGTGCTTTCTTCGGCAATGCTCATTGTATTGCTCGTTCCATCGGTGATTTTTCCTAACTCAACGTTTGTTCCTTGCACGAACACGCCGCCTTCACTGTCGATGATTCCTTTACGCTGTACGTTTCCCGTTCCCCAATCTGTTCGGGTACGGGTGTGGTTAACGGAACCGCCGATTGCCATGTAGTCGGACTCTTGCACATTCACGAGATAATTCTGCATGTTCCAGATTTTGACCGCGTCAGTAAAACGATCCAATGGACTCGAAGGACAATTGTAAGCGGCAATGTTGACTTTTTTATCCCGTACAAGTTCATGGTTAGCGGGGCTATACGTAACGGTGACATTTCCGCATCTGTCACTGGTTTTGTCGAGAGCCTCGTAAAGAGCTGTTTGCTCAATATACGGTAACAGCCACCCTCGCCAGGAGATAGCACCGACCGCTACGCTGCTTGGACGGTGATCCATTCCGTTGTGCGGATAGGACTTGCATGTGTCTTCGTAATTGAGACACGCCAACGTCATTTGTTTGAGATTGTTGGAACACTGCATTCGTCTTGCGGCTTCG
The DNA here is from genome assembly GCA_031274255.1 of Planctomycetaceae bacterium. GTDB lineage: Bacteria > Planctomycetota > Planctomycetia > Pirellulales > Thermoguttaceae > WRMR01. Next base: position 3,559 of record JAISQK010000349.1, read on the forward strand.
CGGGCCGCTTGGACGGCTGGTAAAAGAAGAGCAATCAAAATCCCGATGATTGCAATAACAACAAGAAGCTCCACCAGGGTGAAAGCCGCATTAGAACGGCACAGACAGCCCCCCCCCCCCATTTTAACATTTTCTAACAGTTTTTTCATAAAAAACTCCTTCTCACAAATTCAAATTGATTGAAAAATCGTAACATCAGAGATTCATGTTAATCAAAAGAGAAAGAAAAGTCAAGAGACAAAAAAGAAAAAGGAAAAAAATTTTTTCAGAAAGTTTTCCGACCGCAAGTCGGCAGCATGTTGCTGCACCGCAGTCGCGAGCCGCGACGTTCGGTTTGCTCACGCTCACTCCGTTCGGTTCGCTTCCGATGGATAATCTTTCCCAACTACTTTTCTTTTGTTCCGGCAACGTGCCATTGCATCCCGGATTGCCTTCGGCCTCACATTGGAAAGATTTTCTATCTGAAAGCGACCGCCTCGAAATGGCCGGGAGGAAGCGTACCGCTTCACCGCACGTCGCAAGCGGTTGGAAACGTTACCACTGGAAGCCGAATGGAACGCAGTGACCATGAGGCAACTGCCCGTCGCGGCTCGCGACCGGAAGAAAAAATTGATCAGGATATTACATCCGCACTTTGATCGCCTTGCCGACATCAAATGTCGCTTCATGCTTTTTGCCTTTTCCGATGATTTCCATTTCGTGCGGCGTCGTTTTCGCATCGGAATACTTCGGTTCCACCGTGCGATAGAGAGTATAACCTGAAATTTCTTTTTGTCCCAGCGAGTTTTCCGCATAGACGAAGTCGTCATCAATGTTTTTCGTAATGACAACCTTGTATTTTCCCGCCGGTGAACCGGTTTTTCCGTAGGTTTTCATTTCGGCAACGCCCGCCGTATCCGTCTTGCCGGATGCCAGGTATTTTGCTGTGCTTTCAAACGGTTGGAACTCGACCGTTGCCTCTTCAAGAGGCTTGCCGTCTTGTGTCACAATAATGGAACACGGAAATAATTTCGGTAAATCGTCCGGCGCATCGGATTGACGGCAACCCGCCGCGGCAATACAAAATAACGTAAGAATGATAAAACGTCTCATAACTTGTCCTTTGAGATCAATTTGTTATCGGTTAAATGTCATGATGAAATCGTCCCTGCCGTTAAACAGCAGAGACGAAATTGAGATGTTACGGCAACGCTTTCGATTCTCCGCTGCCGGGTGTTCCTGATGCGCCCCAAATGCCGTAAGGACTTTCGCCGGTCAGACCGTTGCCTTGCGGTGCGTCGGGCAAACCGTTGGTATCCACGTTATCAGAAACAAAACGTACCGAACCGTCTGCAAGTCCGACATTGACTCCGCCGGTGTGATTGCTGGTTGCGGTAAAAAGTCCCCAGATTATTTCAGAATCGCTCTTGACGCAAGTCGGCGAATTCGGCGGCATGATCGTGACAAATCCGCTGTAAAGAACCAAACCGTCAAGATAACGGCTGCAACGTTCATTTCCGGACGCGGTCCGAACGGTTCCTGACAGCTCTTTTCCGCTTCTTCTGTTCATACAAGCAGAAGGTTTGAGATGATAACCCGACGGTTCAAGAGCACTTTCCACCGCGATACCGCCTTTGATGGATTTACTCCCTGCCGCACTGGGAAGAACGCTTTCGCTGATGGCAATCGTGTTGCTTGTTCCATCAGTAAGGCTTCCCATACTCTTCCAAACATTGGGAATGAATAAACCGCGTGACGAAATATCGCCTCCATCACCGGCAGGACCGTTAAATCTTTGAATCGCATAATCATTGCTGATCACGCCGTCGCCGTAACTCACGACAATACTTCCACCGGCACCGTTTGCCCAATTCTGTGAGGCATTGCTGTCGGACGGACATTGAAGGGTCGCTATTTTCTGTTTGATGGAATCCACCGCACCAACACCATTTCTTCCCCAAGGAACATCGGTGGTCGTTCTGATGTCATCAAACCTTGCTTGCGCTTCCATAAACGGAAGTAAACAATAGACGGCACTGAAACGCCGATAATCATATCTCCCATTGGTCGTATGCGTGACATTGGAATGACACGGGTTGTGCGCAGCCGGAAATGCATTACAGGCGTCGTGATAATTATGCAGCGCAAGGGTCCATTGTTTCATATTATTCGTACACTGCATTCGCCTTGCGGCTTCGCGGGCCGCTTGAACCGCGGGTAAAAGAAGAGCAATCAAAATTCCGATGATTGCAATAACAACAAGAAGCTCCACCAGGGTGAAAGCCGTCTTAGAACGGCACAGACAGCCCCCCCCCCCTAT
>JAISQK010000071.1 GCA_031274255.1 Planctomycetaceae bacterium
ATTGGCGGACGGGAGGAAGAAGCAGGTGACGAGTGACTATGTCAGTTTCAAACAACTGCTCCGAATCATTCGTCGAACAATGGAAAATCTTGACTGCCATTTCAGCCCTGTAAATAGATCGCAAACTCCGTAAATTAAAGCATTTGAAAGGAAATTACAAACTACTGAAATTATTTATAATTACCCTTATGGCATCCTTTCAAATACTACAGCTAAGACAAGCTCGAGATGGAAATACTTCGCTACGCACATCATTTGTTTTTTCGGAGGACGAAATAGCCTGTATGCAAGACTTTCTTCCTCGATTTGAGGGGAAAACGGATCGTTTAAAAATCCTCACCCTGTTGAAAATTTAGCATGGGCAACATGGCTAATAGCTCGGATGGGAGGATGGAAAGGATATTCATCGCAAAGACCTCCCGGCGTAATTATCTTACATGATGGATGGATTCGATTCCACAATAGGTTCGAGGGTTGGCATGCCAATAAACTTTAGCCTCCTTATGGACTCCATGATCGCAGTGATGATATGGAACAGAACCTGTGGCGGCGCGTCTCACGCCGAAACTGCCTTGTTCCCTGTTTCTTCTGGGGCCGGATGAATGGAAGTTGTTATACTGCATGGCGAACAAGACGAAAAAAGAACCGAAAAAACCGTATGTAATAAAGGAAGCCATATAGATTATCTGGGGCGGCTCGGAGGGCCGAAACGGGCTTCCCGTGACGGACCGTCGGGAGTAAAAGTAAAGACGGTTTGGATCGGGCTTATGAAACTTTGTCTCCTACTGGCATACCGGGAGTACTTGAAATGATTTTGTGGGTCAAATTTAGCCTTTACTATGGGGCATAATGCCAGCAGATGATTTCATTTTCATCCATGTACGCTTTTTCTACTATCGTATCGTCAAATATCAGACACCCTTCTGGGTTCTCATAGTGCCGGATCCGCTTCTTGATCTTTAGCCATAGGGATTTCCCGTTCAAGTCTTCCCTTGGTCAAAAACCGGGTGATTTGGTCATGACCTGTTCCGACAATCCCGTTGCCGTTGTCTTTTTCGTACTTACCAGTAGGGAGTCACTATATCAATCCAATAGGTTTTCACTCATAATAGATTCATGGTACTTTTATTCCAACGTTTTGTCAAGAATGCGTAACTTGAGGTAAATAAAAAGGATCTTCCATTTCAATACGGATCTCCAGTTTTCCTGTTTTACATGTCGGGCAAGGAATAAAAAACCTTGGCTGAGGAATATCAGATTGACCTAATAGCAAAGTATTAAAGATTCTGTGTCTACTATAGGCGGTTCGCTTTCGGCGAGTTTCCGTAACCGCTTGATGATTTCTTCGCGTTTGAATGTCATGGCAACAAAATGAAAAATTAAGTGAATAGAAACTTTCGTCAAAATTTTATTTGAGTTTACCAGATGGGGTAAATTATATCAAGTTGTTGAAAACATCCTTTCGATCATCAAAAAACTCCCGTTTCCATTTCGAGCGGTTGTTGACCGAGTGTCGCCAAGTGGAACGGACCGGCGGGATTCGCGGCAAGGTATTCATTGACTGTCTCACATGTCAGTGCATTGATTTTCGCTTCGATTTCCTGCATGGTACGGATACGCCCGAGGTGGTACCAATCGCGGGCGATACTTCCGGCTCGGGAACCGGTTGATTCCTGCTGCATGACAAGCGAACTTTTCGCTCGGATTTTTAAGAGTTCCAGCTCCTTTTCCGTAATCCCCTGCGACAGCCGTCTCAGTTCCTCCAGCAGTACATTGAGCGACTCCTGCGCACGGTCAACACTTGTCCCGCAATAACACATCACGCGGCCGAAGTCCTTGTACGTGTAGTACGACGCATCGACGGAGTAGCAAAGTCCGCGTTTTTCCCGGATTTCGGTGAACAACCGGCTGCTCATTCCGCTACTGAGCACACTGACCCCGCTCCAGGCGAGCAAATAATCCGGATGCCGGAACTCTACCGCCGGAAATGTCAGTCCGATATGAGTTTGTGTCGAATCATACGGAATGTGAATCACCGGTTTGCCGAGAGGACCGCCTTTGATTTTGTGCCGCTTTTTCGGTTTCCAGCTTCCGAACAGCCGAGTGACGGTTTCCAGAATCTGCCCCGGCTCAAACTTTCCTGCAACGCTGACGATTGTGTTTTCCGGTTGGTAAAACCGCTTATGAAACCGTCGGACATCTTCAATACTTATTGCCTGTACCGATTCCGGCGTCCCGAACCCCGGGAGTCCCCAGGGATGCGGAAAGGAATTTCGCGCAAGTTCCATCATCATTTTTCGCGCCGGTTCGTCTTCCAAAGAGAAAATCTCCTGAAGAACAACCTGCTTTCCCATGCCGAGTTGATTTTTGGGAAAGTGCGGTTCCAAAAGAATTTGCGAGAACAGTTCCAGTGTTTTCGGCAAATTTGCGGAAAGCGTCACGGTCGAAAAACTTGTGTGGTGATGGGCGACGGATTCCCCGCGTTCCGAACCGAGATTTTCAAAAGCGGCGGTGAGTTCCCGACTGTTGTATTGTCCGGCTCCACGAAGGATCATGTCACAAGTCAGGTTGGCGAGTCCTTCACGGTTTGCAGGATCGTTGTTGCTTCCCGCGGGAATGGAAATCACACACGCGGCCGACTCACACCAATTCATCCGCTCGGTAATGATTGTTAAACCGTTCGGTAAAGTATTAATGGTATGTTTCGTTGGATTTTTGTCTTGCATCTTTTGCTGTTGCCGGAAGGGAATCGTCACTCGAAATTTATGGTAATAGGATAACAGAAATCCCTCTCTTTTACCAGTATGCCGGTGGAGAATTGCCGAATCATAACCCAAAAAGTTCCAATTTGAAAATTTTTTGATTTCTTGTTTCCCAAACATACTGTTTTCTGATATAATGGGACTTACTGTTAGCAAAAACGTTAAATTGTGTCCTCTATCCGCCGGTTTGAATATCGTTTATGGAACCGTTTCCAAAATGACGACGCTGCATTTCCGCTATCCCGAAGGGCTGATACCAGTACCATTAATGGCACGGTCGTTCTTTGCCGGTTGGGGAAAGGTGCCGTTTCCCTCGCAGGTCACGTTTTTTGATGATATTCTTTCCGTGCAGTCCGAAGCGTCAGGTTCCGGCACCTTTTTCTTTCCCTGGCCGCACAAGCGGTTAGGTTTCCTTTTTCTGGCGACAGACACTCTTTGTGAGCGGGAACGGCCGTATTTGCTGGTCAAGGAGCTGGCACGCGGTCAATTGGGACGGATCATCCGCCGTTTTATCGAGATGGTTTATTTTGGATTCAAACCGTCGGCAAAGCTCCGGGCGATGATTCGGTATGAAGTGTCGCAACTGGCGAAAGCGGCGACATCGGATGAAAATCTTCCGGCGACGGAGCTGATGGCCTCGCAGCAGCTTGAGCGGTTGATACTTCTGTGCCATTATCTGGTGGACGCTTTCATTGACCAGTCGCTGGCATTCCGGCAGCAGGTGGCCAAGCGGTTTCCGGTTCGTGTCGGGCTCCATGCCGACGCCTTTCTGACGGAAAACAGTGACGAGCAATTCCAGATGTACTCCGACAATTTCGCGGATGTCTTTCATCTTGTCAATCCGACACCGCCGTGGAAAATTCTGGAACCGGAGCCGGACCATTACCGCTGGGACATTTTTGAGGAGCGGATCCGGATGGTCAAAAAGCGGGGTTTTGTTCCTCTTGCCGGACCGATTCTCCCGTTTGATCAGCGTTTGCTTCCGCCGTGGCTCGCGGGCCGCCTCGACGAACCCGGCGTTTTCGAGCATTTCGCATTCAAATACCTCGACACTTTCCTGGAACATTTCGCGGAAAGGGTTGACGTGTGGATATTGGCGTCCCGAATCAACACCCCGGACATCCCGTTTCATTCCCCCGGCCAAATCATGGGCATGGTCAAGAAGATTTCGTGGGTTTTTGAGCGTCACGGTCTTCATCAGCCTGGTCTGATGGGGGTGGATCAGCCTTGGGGAGACTATCTGCTTCACCGGAATCCGCCTCATTCACCGAGGACGCCGACGGCTCTTGCGGAAATTCTCGGTTCGCTGCCGGGAATCGACGGAATCCTGCTTGACTTGAACCTGGGACTCTCGCCCCGGGCGTCGTATCCGCGCGACCCGATGGTGTTGAGTTCCATGATTGATCAGTGGAGTTCGTTCGGCAAACCGCTCTACCTTTCGCTGGGAATCCCGAGCGAACTGGGGGCCGATCCGGACATTCCGGAGGAGTTTGTCGGTTTTTCGCTGAATTGGTCGAAAAAGACGCAGCAGGAATGGCTCCACCGTTATTTGCCGGTGATTCTCTGCAAGCGTTCTATTGAGGGGATATTCTGGAACATGCTTGAGGACAGCACCGCGCACGACTTTCCGAACATTGGTCTTTTCGATTCCGTGGGGCGTTTGAAGCCGGCTTTTCAGAAGCTGGTCTCCCTCCGCCGCGCCTACATTGACGGCTGACGGGCAACGGGGAACATGACGTTGCATCCGGTAGCCGGGAAGCCCCGGCGGGCAATAGCCTCATGATCACTGCGTTCCATTCGGCCTCGGTTGGATCATCTTTTCCACCGCTTTTCTTTTTTGTTTCGCCGGTTGATTCCAGCGACCAGCGGGAGCTGGTTCGCGTCTTTCGGAGCGGGCAACG
>JAISQK010000213.1 GCA_031274255.1 Planctomycetaceae bacterium
ACAACCTTGCGTTGTCCACATGATAAAAATGATAATAAAACTTCATGTCCATACCAACGACTAACCCGCCCAGTGACATCACACAAAACCGGCGGGGGCGTCCTTTCATAAGCCATGAAATCATAATCAACTTGATAGCAAACATCAAAACAAAGAACGGTTTAAAAATAAGGGTGGAGCTTGATACCCGTTATCAAGCCGGCAAGAAGATAAGTGACGAAGAATCAGAAAGAGTTAAACCGGAGAATTCATCTTTTCATGGTGATTGGAATGATTCCATTTCTCCCGATATTTAAAATAGATGTCATGCTATTATTGCGCATTGTCTTGGGAAAAATTCCGAAAAAGTGACACACTCTCTTGACTTTATCAATTGTTATGTATAAAAATAAGGTAATTTTGTACTTTACGGATACCAATCAAGATAATTTTTCAAGACAACGATGAGCGGTAATGAAGATCGAAAAACAACCGGGATGGTTTTCAATATCCAGAAATTTTCTGTGCACGACGGTCCCGGCATTCGAACGGTGGTTTTTCTCAAGGGATGTCCTATGCGATGCCGATGGTGTTCCAATCCGGAGTCCCAAAACAGTGAATCGGAGTTGGCGTATAATAAACGGCTTTGTCTTGGTACGGAACAATGCGGTCGTTGTGTCGCGGTTTGTCCGAAATCCGCCATCACCGCGAGTGAAAACGGTAAGATTCGGATCCATCGTGAACATTGCAATGATTGCCCATGCGATTGTGCGAAAGTGTGTCCCATTCAATGTCTTACTGTTTACGGAATGGCGAGTACAGTGGACAGCGTCCTTGCCGTCGTTGAAAAAGATGCCTCGTTTTATGCCCGTTCCGGCGGCGGTATGACACTTTCCGGCGGCGAACCGCTCTTGCAACGGGATTTCACGTTAGCACTCTTACGCGAAGCCAAATGTCGTCATATTGATACCTCAATGGAAACGTGTGGCTTTGTTCCCTGGAAAGACCTGCATGATGCCTGCACTTACCTCGACAGTGTTCTTTTTGACATCAAAATACTTGATCCGGAGAAACATTTCGCGCAAACAGGTGTTCCGTTGAAGCCGGTACTTGAAAATTTCCGAAAAATGATGCAAACCTTTCCTGAACTTTGCGTCCATGTACGGACACCAGTCGTGCCTGATTTCAACGACTCAAAAGATGTTCTTTTGCCGATTGCCGAACTGGTACGCCGGTATCCCAATGCAAGGCATGAACTGTTGCCGTACCATCGGTTGGGAACGCAAAAATACATGTTTCTCGGCAGAGAATATCTCTTGGGCGAAAAAACACTTGACGCCGATCTCTTCCGACAGTTCAACCGTATGTATAGGAATTAACGGAATGTTCCATGTGCAGTGCGTGCAATAAGGTCATTTTGCAGGTCCGGTGAAAGATCAACGAAATACGCACTGTAGCCTGCGATGCGGACAATCAGTCCCCGATATTTGTCCGGGTCTTTTTGAGCGGCGAGAAGCGTCTTCCGATTGATGACATTAAACTGCACATGCCACAGTTTCAAGTCGCAAAATGTACGGATGAACGAGATCAGATTACGAGTTCCCGTGTCACCTTCCAGTGACTTCGGCGTAAACTTGATGTTGAGCATTCTCGCGGCACGATCACGGTATCCGTAGTTTTTACTTGCGTAATTGGATTGCAGTACAGCCGTCGGACCGGAAACATCGGCACCATGAGACGCGGACGAACCATCGGACAAAGGGGTCCACGCAAGACGGCCATTAGGGGTCGCTGAAACCACCTTGCCAAAGGGGACATGCGATGTAAACGGAACGTAACGCACATCGTTATGGATTCCAAGTTCTTCCGAATACTTTTTGCCGTATTCGACAGAAAGACGGTCGATGTCACGCGCAATACTGTCTACGTAGGGATCATCATTGCCATAACAGGGGGCGGATTTCAAAAGAGCGCGAATCTCCTCTTTTCCCTCAAAATTGACGGCAAGGGCTGCGAGAAGATTCTGCATCGTCAGCTTTTTTTCCTCAAACACCCGTTTTTTGACGGCGGCAAGCGAATCCACAACCGTACCATAACCAATATATTCAAAATAACCGAAATTGATTCCTTCAGGAATCTGCGGTGTGTGGAGGTCAAGGCAATACTTCATACAAAGGTCGTGTATTGCCGATCCCATCGGTTGTGCAAAATGCTCGGCACGCAACTTGATGATAAGATATTGCTGTATAAACGCTGTACGAAGAAACAACATGTGTTGAGTCTTATACGCTTCCCAGAGTTGCTCCCAAGTTTGAAACAATGAAGCGTCACCGGTTTTGGAACCGATATTCTGTCCGGGATATTTTCGCATTTGTCCGTTGTAAAGTGCCATTTCAAGAGCGGCGGCAAAATTGATATACGCACCTCCGCTGGTATAAGTGTCACGATTCGGCATTCTCGCTTCCGTACAACCGGACACGGCATAATCGAGAGCCTCTTCAAATGTTGCTCCCTTGGAAACGTAGAGTGGCACAACTTCTTCATCGTTAATCAGCTTGGGAAAACCGGAGCCTTCCTTGATTGTCTCAGCGACCTCCCATAAAAAACGGTCGGAGCTTCGTGAATGAATCCGTGCAGCAAGATCGGGATAGTGTATCGGAAATTCCCGTTTCGATTGCAAAAAAAGGTAGGTCAGATCATTGGTCGCGTCATATCCTTCAGGAGTTTGTCCTCCGATGGTGACCGCTTCCCAGTGGGCGTAACCTTCGTTGAACGCTCCGCCGGTCGGCGAAATATAAAGGTCAATAAATTGTGCCATGCCGACCCATAGACATTCCAAAAGTTCCAGTGCTTTTTCGCCGGTTAGACATCCTGCTTCAATATCGTTTTTATAAAACGGATAAAAATATTGATCCATGCGGCCATTGGAAATAATCGTACCGGTCTTTTGCTCCATTCGTGAAAACATCTGCACAAACCATTGCGATTGTACCGCTTCATAAAAATTTCGTGCCGGCTCAGCAGGGACTCGTTCACAATTGGCGGCAATAGTCAACAGTTCCTGACGGCGTATCGAATTGCTTTCTGTTTCCGCCAGCTTTCGGGCCAGCTTTGCGTGACGTTCCGCCCAAAGGAGGATCGCATCGGAAACAATGACAACCGCTTCAAGAAACGGCTTTTTCTCACAGTGATCACGGGGACTGTTGATGTCAAGTGAAGTCAGTTTTTCCAATGCTTCGGCTTTGATTCCGTTGAAACCTCGCTTCAGAATTTTTTCATAATCGTGTACCCATTGAATGGACGACCGGAAAGAGGATGTTTCATTGACGATAAACCGCGATTTCAACCCTTCCGGATCATCGTAAGTCAGTTTGTGAATTTCAGGAGGCAGTGCGGCATTTAATGCTTCGTGATAGGTTTTGCCTTTCCAATACGGAGTAATGTCGTTGATCACAACAAGTGCGTCTTTTTCAGAAATCGTAAACGGTGACTCCGTGCGATAGGGTAATTCCCTCACGGCAATATCGAGGAAATCTCCGTCAAGTTCCGGATACAAAATGCCGTAACGTCCCGAATGTCCCGCCCGACCTGCGAGTAATTGATGATCGTCAATGTAAACCGTGATGTTGGCGGCAATATGATATAATGCTTTCGCCCACCGCAGAACAAGCGGATTTCCATTGGTTTCACGCATTGACTGTGTAAAATACAACGCCCGCTCAATGTCGATTTGCGGACGCTGACCTTCAAAACTTTCAAGAATTTCGAACACTCGGCGGTGTTTGCTGCGAAAACGATTCTCCTTCCCTTCATGTTTTTCCTGTAAACGCTGTTCATGCGGTGAAAGAATTTCAGAAGTTTCACAAAATGAGGGTATCGTAACGGACATGACAGAACTTTCTTAAAAATGGTACATGTGTTTATCGAAAATAGAGAGTGGTGATTCAAAGAGAGACATGTGCTGTCTTCCGATATGTCTTCGGCCTCTCATGAAAACGTTGTTCCGCTCGCAGACTCCAGTGAACAACGCGAACGGCAACGTGGCACGCTGCACCGCACATTCGCAAGCGTATGGAAAGATTATCCATCGGAGGCCGACCGCAAAGCCGGGAGGCATACTGCCCGTCGCGGCTCGCGACCGGCAGTCCCATCCGGGGTGCAGCGGTCTACCGCTGCATTATTCTCTTTCATGCGATACTTTGTGCTCTATCCGGTACATCATCTCTCTTTGTTTCAGCACTCTCCGAAAATCAATACAACCATATATTCAATTATCGTGCCAAAGAGTGTTTTGTCATCGGGTGATTTCTTTCAAAAAAATGGTCTTTTTGTTCAGTCGCAGAATTTGGTTTGTTTTTTGCTGCTTTATGCTATTTTACAAAGAAATGAATATAATACGTATCAGTCCAATTTATCACCATTTGAATTTTTCACGATGATAATAAAGTATGTCAAAGAATGGAAAAGAACGGCAAAAAAAACGAGTCTTGATCGTGATTGAAACGTCCCGCGGTTTCGGACGAAGTTTGATTGAAGGAATCACACAATATGCCACCGAGCAAAAAAGCTGGAATTTTTTTCTCTGTGATCACGATGCGGCAAGCCAGAACACACAGCGGTTGGCGGCATGGAACGGTGACGGACTGATTGCACGTGTCAATGATAAGAATCTGAATCATTTTTTTCACAAATTCTCAGGAAAAAAGATCAATTTGGCCGCCGATAACAAGGAGTTTCCGATTCATGTCCGCCTGAATAATGAAAAATGCGGTCAGATCGCGGCGGAACATTTTTGGGAACGCGGTTATCGGAATTTTGCGTATTTTTCAATGGGGCACACCTATTGGTCGCAGTTCAGGTATCACTGTTTTGTTAATGCGCTGCAGAGTTATGAAGGCGTTTGTTTTCTTTGTCCGCAGGCGAACCGCAAAAATTCCACAACGCTTCCGACGCTTTGGTGGAACGGGCTGGATGATTCCGTGCTGAATTGGGTCGAATCGCTTCCCAAGCCGGTCGGAATCTTCTGTGCTAACGACAATCACGCTTTTTATCTGACGAATTTGTGTAGTTCTTTCGGAATCGGAATTCCGGAAGAGGTCGCGATTCTTGGTGTTGACAATGATGAAAGCCTCTGTAAAACAACAATGCCTCCTATTTCGAGTATTGACCCCAACGCCAGAATCATCGGCTATCAAGCGGCAAAAATTCTCGACACGATGATGAATAAAGAGCCGCTGCCGACATTTCCTATCCTTATTGATCCGGTGTGTATTGTGGTCCGCCAATCGACGGATAACATTGCCGTGAATGACCCCATCGTGGCGAGAGCGTTGCGGTTCATCCGGACAGAGGTCGCACATAATCTTCGAGTCAATGATGTCGCTAAAGAGGTCGGAATTTCCCGCGGAACACTTAACAGCTTGTTTCAAAAACATTTACGTTCAACACCGCTTGAAGAAATCCTTCGCGTTCGCATGGAATGGGCCAAAGAACTGCTGCGGGATACCGAAATTCCCATTGCGGAAATCTCGGCAATGATCGGTTATCAGACACCGGAATATTTCAGCCGAGCCTTTGCCCGCGAAATCGGAATGTCACCCCGTGAATATCGTTTCACCCAACAGGCAAAACCAAAACAAAACAGACTCTCATAAGATATGCCGGGTATCCATCATATATTCCAGATGCCCGTCATATATGCCAAGTATCCGTTATATATTCTGGTGATCTTTGTTTCGTTACGGTTGTCTGATTACGTTTCCTGATGATCAAACGTATTATCTGTTGTCCTGCTATGTTTTTGGAAGAATTTGCGACAAATTCTGTCGGATTGATTAAAAGAATGTTGTTTTTGTTCAAATGGGATGATGTCGTTTCCTTTTGGTATGCCAGTTGCATTGGCTGATCATCTTATCAACTCATGTTACGCAGGAACCTGTTGAATCAGACTGGAATGAGCATCCAATCAGATTCAGGGAAAATTTTGATACTTTGCGTAATAGGAGTGATCAAACCAATAACCCAGGAAAACTTTTAAAAATTGATCACGAAAAGGAAAATCAACATGAAAACATCCGTCACACAAAAAACAGCAAATGTTAAAATGGGGGGTGGGGGCTGCCTGTACTGTTCTAAAGCGGCTTTCACCCTGGTGGAGCTTCTTGTGGTGATTGCCATCATTGGCATTTTGATTGCTCTTCTTTTACCCGCCGTTCAGGCGGCGCGTGAAGCCGCAAGACGAATGCAGTGTTCCAACAATTTCAAACAATTCGGTCTGGCGATTCACAACCATCACGATACACAAAATAAAATTCCTGCCGCCACCTGGCACGCCGGAAATTTAGACCGTCCCTATAACTATTCAGGGGACGAAAAAAACGAAACCAACTCAACCCAATGGCGGAATGATCAATCGACGATGTGGAGCGCACATGTCTTTATCCTGCCGTTTATGGAACAGCAAACGCGTTATGACGCAGTTCAAGCCGTTGCCTCTTCGCCCGCCTCGCCGGTTGGCAATCTTGCAAAACCGTATTGGGGTTGCTATGATAACGGAACATCAGAAGGCGGAAGAGCCGGTGCATTTGCGCCGGCAACAATCACGCCGGAAAATATCCGGCTTTTGCAAAATGCGACCGGTGGAAAAATCTCTACTTTGCTTTGTCCGTCCGACCCTTACGCTTATGATCCCGGACGAAATAACACCGCGCGGACAAATGTTTTCCTGTGTCACGGCGACGCGGTGGATAGTACGGTTTATTCAACAGCAGAAACACTTGGAACTGCTTATAAAGCCGGTGTTCGTGGTGTTTTTGCTCCGCACGAACGAAAAACATTTGCTAATGCCGTTGACGGAACAAGTAATACGGTCGCCGCAGGAGAATCGGCAACAACAAACTCGGCTTTTATTCCAAGTAATAATGATCCTTCTGTCACTTCACAAAGTATTGAAGTGAAAGGCGGAACTTATGCATCTGCCGCAAATCTCGGCGGCAATGTACGAAATGGTTGCATGTTGGTTGCGTTGGCCGGCGATAGAAGATTTCTCAATCGTCAGGCCGGCAGTCCTTATTACCGGCGTGTTTGGCGCGGACATTGGTATTCCGACGGACGTACCGCCTCGACAGGATTCAGCACCGTCGTATCGCCGAACGGTCCCAACTGTTCGGCGGGGAACGATGATACGACCGGAACGCAAATTTACACAGCACAAAGTTATCATACCGGCGGCGTCAATATTCTCTTTTTAGACGGATCTGTCCATTTCATTTCGGATACGATCAATAACGCGAATTTGACTTTGCCAAATGGAAATCCGGTTCCGCGCGAAGGACCGACATCGGGGCCAAGTCCTTATGGAGTTTGGGGCGCATTGGGAAGTCTCGACGGCGGAGAATCGGTTGCGATTCCGTGAAATTGATTGAAACGTCTATTTGACATTAACAGTCCTTACACATTCATGTCTCACTCGGAAATTTCATCAAAAATTTTACTATGCAAAAACTTAAAACGTTAATTTTACTTTCCGTTGTATTTTCCTTTTTCGGTTGCGGCGAAAAATTGCCGCCAGGAATGCCGAAACTTTACGAAACCGTTTTGACGATCACACAGGACGGTTCGCCGCTTGCCAACGCGAATGTTCTTGTCATCAGTGAGGATTATACTGCTGTTCCGTATTCCGCCGGCGGGCAAACAGACCCATCGGGAAATGTCCGGTTATTAACCGAAGGAAAATACAGAGGGATTCCGGAAGGAAAATATCTTGTTGCCGTATCAAAAACCGAAGCAGACGATATTGAAAAACCGGCGACATTCAACAGTGAAGAGGAAATCAAGGCCTATCTGGCGGAAGTCGAGAAACATTCCTTTGTCGTGGTTTCCGAAGAATTTTCTGATTCGGCAAAATCACCCTTGCGGCTGGAAGTTCTCAAAAAACGAACAACCGCAGCATTCGACGTCAGTCCGAAAGTCAGATTGAAACCACCTGTTGATACCACAAGACGGTAGCTTTGGTCGTAGATTTTGAGTGTGCAAGAGAAAAACATGTCTTTTTGTTCAAAGAAGCGTTATTTTTGTTCAATGCGGCAAAAAAGGTTTATACGGGTATTTTCTTTTGATGAAATTTGAATATGATCAGATGTTTCCTTTTGAGGACATTGTACGAATGAATGTCATTTGATTCCGTTAATCCTATCGAAAAAATCATTCTGTCACATAGAAACATTCCATGAAAGTCGCTGTTTTTTTTATCGGTCGCAAACGTCCCGGGTTTGATCCGCAATGGGGAATGTTTCTTGAACAGGCAATCCGCACGCAGTTTCAGTCGTCCCGGTTCAACACACTTTTTTTTGGACCGATTGCGGAGGAAGCTGTCTTGAAAAATGCCTTGACCGCAGCACGGCAGTCCGGGGCGGAGGTATTGATTGTTTCCCAACCTACGATGGGAGACGGCAATCTTTGGCCGGTTTTACTCACGGAGTGGAACGCTCCCGTTATTCTTTGGGCGACACCGGAGAATCCGCAAAACCTGAAGGTTTCGGCATGTGGCTTGGTTGGTATCCATAATTGGGCCTCCGGGATGAGTCAAGCGGGATGTCCGCCGTTGTTGGTGTACGGTTTGCCCGGTCAAGCCGAGACGATTTCCGAATTGAATGAAGCGATTTGTGTTGCGGCAACAGCAAAAAAGCTACAGCATGCCCGCATCGGACTGATCGGCGACCATGCTCCCGGATTTCTCAATATGGCCGTGGATGCCGCCGCCCAGCAGCGTTTGTTGGGACCGCGTCTGAAGCGAATCGGTTTGTATGAATTCAATGCTCTTGTCCGTTCGTTTTCCGAGGCGGATGTTGCCGCCGATCGTAACATGGCGGAATCGCTTACTCTTCCGATTCGTTCAGGAGTGAATTTATCTGACGAAGTTTGGGACATTTCATCTCGTTATTATCTTGCGGTGAAACAGGTCGCCGCAGAGGAAAGGTTTGACGCCGTTGCATTGCGCTGTTGGCCGGAACTGCCGAATGAATTTGGTGTCTGGCCGTACCTTGCTGTTTCGCGGCTTGCATCGGGCGGCATCAACATTTGTGAAGAAGGGGATGTTGACGGGGCCGTCGGCTGTCTGATTGCACAGTCGCTCGGCAGTCAGGTTCCGGCGTTCAACAGTGATTGGCTTGAACACGATGACGATTCGATCCTTCTTTGGCATGCAGGGGCGACGCCGCTTGAAATGTGCGAGCCGCCCGGAACACCGGACGGTCCTGTGCTGGATGTACATTTTAACACACAAAAACCGCTGGTCATTAATGCCGTGCTGAAAATCGGAATGCCGGTAACGCTTTTCCGGCTTTGGCATTTTAGGGATCATTACCGTTTGGTCGTTTGCGAAGGAACGGTAAAAAAACCCAAACGAACCATCGAAGGATGTACCGGTCTTGTGGGAATGGCAGGCGGTGGAGTCAACCGTTTTTTCAAGCAGGTCTGTCTCAAGGGAATGCCGCACCATGTGACCGTTGTCCAGGGACATTGGGCGTCGGCATTACGAACACTGGCGGAACATTATCAGCCCCAGCCGATTGCTGTTGTTCAAACACTCGGTCTTAGTCAATCCCAGCATACGGAGAAATAAGAGATGAAGAGGATTCGTTACGGAATCATCGGCGGCGGTGCCTGGGGACATTGTTATGCCGAGGCGATTACCAACGATACGGAGTCGGAACTGACCGTGATTGCGGAGATCGCGGAGGAAACGCAGTATTTATTGAAACGGGATTTTCCGGACATAACGGTGACGGCGGATTATCGGGAACTGCTCGAATCGGATATTGATGTGGCGGCGGTCGTGCTTCCCAATCATCTGCATCACAAAGTGGGAAGAGATGTTTTACTGGCGGGAAAACATCTCTTGATTGAAAAACCCTTTGCGGTGACTTCAAAAGAATGTGACGAGCTGATTCAGTTGGCGGAAGAAAAAAAGCGAGACATTATTGTCGGACATCAATTCCGTCTTTCGTCCCTTTGGGGAAAAATCAAGACAATGATTGACAACGGTTTCATCGGTCGTCCGCGATACGTATTGATTGAACTTTCGCGAAATCCTTTCCGTTCCGGTGCCGACGGATGGCGTTACGATCCGAAGCGTGTCGGCGACTGGATACTCGAAGAGCCGATTCACTTTCTTGATCTGGCGGTGTGGTATTTGGAACGGTTCGCAAAACCGGTATCGGTGTCGGCGGTTTCAAACGCGACGGATGCGGCATTGGAACCGTTACGTGACAATGTCGGAGCAAACATCATGTTTTCCGACGGATCCTTTGCCGTTGTGGCACAAACAACAGGTGCGTTTGAACATCATCAGACGGTCAAAATCGTCGGGACAAACGGTTCGCTTTGGGGAAGCTGGAGCGGTGCGATGGATCGAACGCGGCATTCTCAATTTTTCCTTAAAGCATCCGACGGAAAAGATGTTCGTGAAATTCCCATAGAAAATAGGGTCGGCGAACTGTTTGAACTTGAAGAACAAATCCATCGGGTGACGCGATTGATTATGCAAAGGAATGTCTTACCGCATTGTACAGGAAGTGAAGGCCGTTTTGCTGTCCGGCTTTCACAATGGGTCGCGGAATCCTCGCGGAAAAAAACACCCATCATTATTTCATAAAAAATCACTCCCTTATTTTAACAGTATTATGTGGACATTTCAACTTCCAACAAAAATTCTCTTCGGACTCAATACCGCATCGTCACTTGCCGGACTGCCGGAAGTGAAGGGATGTCGAGTCGTGGTTGTGACTTGTTCCGATGTCGCTGATTTGCCTGTCATCAAAGAGCGGATCAAACAAATCGCTCCTGTGGCGGTATTTGAAGATGTCCGTCCCAATCCGACGGTTGCCAATGTTGATGCATTGACAGAGATTTTACGCGAGGAAAAGGCGGAAACGGTCATCGCCATCGGCGGCGGAAGTCCCATGGATTGTGCGAAAGCCGCCGTATGTCTTGCCGTGACGGAAAATCCAAGTATTCGTGCCTATCATTCCGAAGGGAAGTGTTTTTTCCAAAAGCCGATTCCGCTCATTACCGTCCCAACCACGGCCGGAACCGGTTCGGAGGTCACGCCGATTGCCGTTTTGGATGACGAAGAAAAAAATTTCAAAGGTCCTTTCAGTTCGCCGTTGTTTTATCCGTTATGTGCGGTGATTGATCCGTTGTTGACCTTGTCCATGCCGATTTCCGTCACTGCGGCCACGGCAATGGATGCCTTGAGTCATGCCATTGAGGGTTACTGGTCAAAACAACATCAGCCGATCTGCGATACACTCGCGAAGGATGCGGCGAAAATCATCTTCGCAAATCTCCCTGATGTTTACGAGACTCCGACAGACACGGCCGCAAGAGAGGCGTTGTCCTATGCGGCGTTGATTGCAGGAATCGCGTTTCAGATGCCGAAAAACGCAATCATCCATGCCTGTTCGTTTCCTCTTTCGAGCCGGTTGTCGATGCCGCATGGAACTGCGTGTGCGTTCATGATGGAAGCCGCGATTCGCTGGAATGCTTCCTCTATGGAAGGACGCATGGAGGAATTGGCCGGACACTGCGGATTCGCAACAATGGAAGCGATGATTCACGCCGTTACAACTCTCAAACGCCGAGGCGGTTTGCCGTGTACATTACAGGAAGCCGGAATTGACGCCGGAATACTTGATATTCTTGTGCGTGAAAGTATGCATCCGTTGATGAACAATAATCCGCGTCCGGTAAGTGAAGACGATGTACGAAAACTTTATCAGAGTCTTTGCGAATAGTATTTCCTATTAAGTTTAACCGATGAAAAGAAGGGCTCATAATGACAACAACTCAAAAAACGAAACCGAATGAACTTTCCCGGAAGGAATTGGAACAACTGGCTGATGAATTACGTTATGTCATTACCGATATGATTTGCCGCAGCGGTTCAGGACATCTCGGCGGGGCACTTTCACTTGTGGATATTTTGCTGACGCTGTACTATCGCGTGATGAAAATTGATCCGGACAATCCGGCATGGAAAGACCGTGATCGTCTGGTTCTTTCCAAAGGACATGCCGCTCCGGTTTTGTACGCGGTACTCGCTTATCGCGGTTTTTTCCCGAAGTCTCTTCTTGGAACACTCAATGCCGATGGAACAACGCTTCCCAGTCATGCGGACGCCAGAACCGTTCCGGGAATCGACATGACAACCGGTTCACTTGGTCAAGGACTTTCCGCGGCGTGTGGAATGGCTCTGGCGGCAAAAAAAGAGGCCCGTATCAATCATGTTTATTGCATTATCGGTGACGGAGAAACGAATGAAGGACAAAACTGGGAAGCCGCGATGTTCGCCGCACACCACAAACTCGACAATCTGACCGCTGTTACCGACTACAACAAATTACAGATTGACGGTTTTACTGCAGATGTTCTCGATATCGAACCGCTTGCGGAAAAATGGCGGGCCTTCGGCTGGAATGTTCTTGAAATGTTCGGCCATGAACAAAATAAGATTTATGGAACATTCCTTCACGCCAAATCACTTCGCAATGGAAAACCGACAATGATCATTGCTCATACAATTAAAGCGTATGGTTGTAAAATCATTGAAAATACGGCCGGAAGCCACAACATCAAGATTCCGGACGCCAAAGCGCATCATCAATATCTTGCCGCATTCCCTTCCGGACCGTTTGAACTGCCCTATTGAACCGTACTTTACAAAATCAACGAAATTTCCTATGACTTTACAACCATTACACAAACAAGAAATACGGTTTGTTTACGGAAATGTACTGAATGAACTGATCACGAATCACCCTGAGGTACTTTGTCTCGAGGCGGATTTGAGTAAAGCATCAGGGACAAATCCCGCCGTTCTCAGCCGGTATCCCGATCACTTTATTGATGTCGGTGTGGCCGAAGCGAATATGATTGGTCTGGCGGCCGGTCTGGCGACAGAGGGCAAAATTCCGTTTTGTGCGACGTTTTGTTGTTTCGCGACACGCCGTGTTTATGACCAGATCACGATCAGCGTGGCTTATGCGAACACCAATGTCAAAATCATTGGGACAGGTCCCGGTGTGACACAAGGTCCCAACGGCGGCACTCACATGTGTTTTCAAGACCTGGCGATCATGCGTGTCATGCCGAACATGCAGGTTTTCAGTCCCTGTGATGCCTATGAGGTACGGAGTGTCTTGTATTATATGGCGGAAAACCACGGCGGAATGTATATGCAGCTTCTTCGTTCCGAACTTCCAGCGGTGTTTGATGAAACGTATCAGTTTCAGCCCGGCAGGGCACGGAAATTGAGAGATGGTCACGATGTCACGTTGGTTTCGACCGGCTACATGACGCACTTTGCCATTGCCGCCGCCGAGGAACTGGCGAAAGAAGGAATCAGTGTCGAGCTGCTCCATTGTCCGAGCATTAAACCGTTTCCGGAAACAGACCTGATCGAATCGGCAAGAAAAACGAATGCCGTCGTTACGGTTGAAAATCAAAGTATTCTCGGCGGTTTGGGCGGAGCGGTTTGTGAAACATTATCGGAGCATTATCCGACCCGGGTCAAACGCCTCGGCATTCCGGATCGTTTCGGCGAAATTGCGACAGAAGAATACTTGTTTGAAAAACACGGCTTTGGCATTAAGCAGATCAAAGACGCCTGCCGTGACTTATTAACTTAACTCTGTCGTTATGTCAAAAATCAATGGTAGTAACAACGGCAATACACAAAAAATTGGAGAGGATTCAGAGTGGAAATTCCGGAAACAGCCATGATATGTCACGGTTTCCCGTATCATTTCACGGACAAATATGGTTGGCAATATCCTTTTTTCTCCGGACGGATATGAGATTTCATGCAAAATCAGACCATTGGAAGTCAATGCCTGTCTGACTGATTAAAACAAAGTTGTTTTTGTTCAAATGGTTTGTCACCTTTCTCATTTGGTATGCCAGTTGCATTGACTGGCTTAAATGATCGTGTGATCCATGCTATCTGCCGCCGCCTGAAATTTTCCGGCCGGGAATAAATAGACGGACGGCCGTGCAGGAAACAACACATAGGAAACAACACAGTCGGGAAGGAAACGGACACAAAAATTTTACGTGACCGTATCACCATACCTTTACCGTTTTTTAATAAAGTGACTGTTTCATGTCAACCATTTTTGAAAAATCAAAGAAGAAGAAAGGTGTTAAGATGAACTTACAGCAAAAATCCGCAGAATTTTATTATGTTAAATTTTTTTGGGAGGGCAGTTTGTACGCTTTTACTCTTGTTGAGCTATTAGTTGTGATTGCGATCATCGGTGTTTTGATTGCTTTACTTTTACCTGCCGTTCAGGCAGCGAGGGAAGCGGCACGCCGGATGCAGTGTTCCAACAATTTCAAACAATTCGGACTGGCGATACACAATTATCACGATGCGTTCAACAGTATGCCTTCCGCCTGCGCGGGAATGGGAACATTATTTGATACGGGAACAAATTACCTCAATTTCACGACAACATTTGAACAACGAAACGGATCGGCAAAACTGATGTGGAGTACACATGTCTATTTGCTTCCCTTTATCGAACAATCGGCACGTTATGAAGCTGTCGGACGTGTGGCTTCGGACTCTTACGGCGGATTGCAATCCGCTCAGGCGTATCAGGGGGTGAGTGCGAATGGAGAAGTTGAGCCGAATGCCGGAGCGTTGGCGAACCACTTTAAGGGAAATACACAGGGAGCACGGGATTTAAATACAGCCACCGGCGGAATCATTTCCGGTTACATTTGTCCTTCCGAGCCGAACGCCATGCAACCGGGGCGAAATTACACGGCAAGAACAAATATTATGACCTGTCGCGGCGATTCCATGAATGCCAATCAATGGGCATCGTCCGAAGCAGGCCCTAATTTCAAATGTGCAAAACGCGGAGCCTTTGAACCTCATGGCTGGAAAAATCTATCCGGTTTGTCCGACGGAACAAGTCATACCATTGTTACAGGCGAAGGAGTCTCGTCACCGACAACCAATGATGCTTCCCATAATTCCGGTGGAAATCATGTTGTCAAAGGCGGGGCTTACAACATCGGAAGCATGTCACCGTTGGAATGTGTAACGGTTGCAAGAAATCCGAATGACAGGAACCGTCTTGCGGGAACAAGTTATGTTCGTGCCTGGCATGGACATTGGTTCGCTCATGGTCACGTCAGTACAACAGGTTTCAGTACAGTGATCCGCCCGAATGATGTCAGTTGTGCGTTGGATTCCTGGGGAGTCTGGACGGCTCAAAGTTATCATACAGGTGGTGTGAATGTCGGATTGGGAGATGGTTCCGTGAGATTCATTTCCGACACGATTGACAATGCCAACCTTCGTTTTGCCAATGGTACCCCTGTTCCAAACAACGGCGGAACCGGTGGAATGGACGCTATCGGGGAAAGTCCGTTTGGCGTTTGGGGAGCTTTGGGAACCGCAAACGGCGGTGAATCCGCCTCCATTCCATGATTGATTGAAATTGATATTTAAAATACTTTATGAATCCGTTTTATTTTTGTTGAACCTTTTTCCCCTACGCTGATGCATGTTGCCTCGTTGGGGGGAAATAAGATAGGTGAATGTGGTTTCTTTTTGATATTGGGGAGACTCTGAAAATGAATTTGAAATTCCGGTATTTACTCCTGTTGTTACCTGTTTTTTCTGCGTGTTCCGGTTGTGGTCAGAAACTGCCGCCGGGGATACCGAAATTATATCCTGCGACCCTGACAGTTGTTCAGGATGGAAAACCTTTAGCCGATGCGGCGGTGGTGATGTTGGATGTCGATTCGTCTCAAACCTGGGCGATCGGAGGAACAACCGACAAAAACGGCATTCTCAAATTGAAAACAATGGGACAGTATAACGGAGCGCCGTTAGGAAAATATCAAGTCAGTGTCAGTAAAACCGAATATCCGACAGACATTGTTTTACCGGTGGAACCTCCTTATGGTCATCCCGAAGCCATGAAAGAGTATCTGCGTTTGAAAAAAGAATATGAGGACCATACTTTTATGTTGGTGGACCCGAAATTTTCACTCATAAACACCACGATTGTCGTTGAACTTGCGAAAGGAAATCTTAATGTTATCGTTGATGTCAGTCCGGTAATTCATGTCAAGATTCCTCCGGTTCCGCAAGGTTGAGGATGTTACCGCGTCTGTTGGACACCTATTTGCCATATCGGAAATGAAAGAAAGTTGAAGTAAGCATGTCATTTTCACGGGAACGTTGGTACACGGGAATCACGCGATACCAATGGATCGTTTTACTGATTGCTCTGGCCGGCTGGATGTTTGACATCTTTGAAGGGCAAATCTTTGTTTCGAGCATGAACGAAGCGATGCCGTCGCTTGTTGACGCCGAAGATCAGAATAATATCCCGCTTTACAAAAGTATTGCATTCGGACTGTTTTTGACAGGCGGTGCGATCGGCGGAATCTTTTTCGGAATGCTGAGTGACAGAATCGGCCGGAAACGGACGATGGCGTTTACGATTCTGACATACTCCTTTTTCACATGGATGTCGGCGTTTTCCCAGCAATGGTGGCATTTGGCGGCATTACGATTTTTGGTGGCCCTTGGCGTGGGCGGGGAATGGGCTATCGCCAGTACATTCGTCGCAGAGGTCTTTCCTAACAAAGCACGCGCTCAGGCAAGCAGTATTTTTCATGCGTCAGGTACGTTGGGGACGTTGCTTGCCGCTGCAGTGGGAGCTTTTTTAATCGGAAATCCCGCTTTTATCGGATGGTGCAATGGAGACACAATGAGTTGGACACATCGTTACGTTGATCCTGCCTCACTCCCATGGCGAATCGGTTTTACTCTTGGAGTCATACCTGCCTTGCTTGTGTTTTTTATACGGATTTATATCCATGAGCCGGAAAGCTGGAAGCAGGCAAAAGAACGTGCTAAAACGGATGTGACACAAAAAACGGGAAGTTTGTTCGATCTGTTTCGCGGAGAACTGCTTCGTCCGACACTTGTCGGAGTCTCAATGGCGGCTATTGGAATGGCGACATTCTGGGGAGTCCATGTTTTCGGCAAAGATGTGCTGCTTCAATCCGTCAGACAACAGGCAACCGTAAAAATCATTGAAGAAAATCCTGAAAAATACAATCAAATCACAGAATCAGGAAAAAACGGACTCAAAACGCGGCTTGACGAACGCCGGGGGGAATTCAAACGCTGGGAAATGCTGGGGATGGTTCTTCTGACAATCGGACTCGGTGTGGGACAAGTCTGTTTCGGACCGCTCTCGCAAAAAATCGGACGACGGAAGACATTCCTCTTTTTTCATCTCGGCGGATTTCTCATCACGATCATTGTCTTTCGAATGGTGAGCGGTGTGATGCCGTTATTGTTTCTGCTTCCTGTATTCGGTTTTCTCACGGCGGGAATGCACGCCGGTTATGCGGTTTACTTTCCTGAATTGTATCCGACACGAATGCGGGGAACCGGAACCGGCTTTTGTTTCAATGCCGGACGGCTCCTTGCCGTGCCGGTGTTGATTTTGACCGGTTGGATTCAAACACAGGGAATTCCGCCGGCCGTCGCAACAACATATCTGAGTTTCCTGTATCTGCTTGGTCCGGTCGCGATTTATTTTGCCCGTGAAACCAAGGGTCAGGAATTAATCGACTGAATATTAACAGAGAAAGCGTTTTCATGAAAATTGTCATCGGAGCCCCGGTTAAGGGATTTCAACTTAAAGAAGCACTTAAATCTTATCTGACCCAAAAAGGTCATGAAATGTTTGACGTTGGTTGTTATTCGACGGAACATTTTGTAAAATACACGTCCACCGGAGAGCGGGTTGCCTATGCCCTGCAAAATAGAGAAGCGGAACTTGCAATTAATATTTGCGGTAGCGGAACCGGTGCTGCAATCGGGATTGACAAGTTTTATGGAGTGCTTGCTTGTGCCTGCGAATCGGTGAAAACAGCCGTATTGAGCCGGGTTGTCAACGGGGCAAATTGTCTTTGTTTGGGTGAGGATGTTGTCTCACCGGAATTTGCCTGCGAAATCGCCGACGCTTTTGTGAATGCCGTTTTTCTCGACAATCCGAAGGCGGATCCGAAAATCCGTAATTTTTGGAAGGAAGCTCATGACGAAATGATTGTTCGCGGTGTCAAAGCCTTGAACCGTGAAATCGAAACAATACTTTAGCATAAGAAAGGGGGACTGATGACGACAAATCTTTCCCGGCGTCATTTTTTGCAAGCAATGTCATTTTTGGCGGCAAATGCCATGGTTTTTCCGCTTTCCGCTCAACAAAGCCGGAATAGGGGAAAGCCTGATCCGTTGGAATATCCGGAAACCTATGTTCCGCAAGGACCGCTCAAACAATCTTCAGCGCGTTTCATTGTGAATCAGTTTGGTCTTGAAAAAGCCATGATTCTTTGCAAACATTTGGGACTTTGCGGCATTGATCTTCTTGATCCTTCGGAGTGGCGGACCGTGCGTGAGAACGGTCTCACTGTTACAATGGGACGGGTTCCCGGTCACGGTGGAATTCCGAAAGGATTCAACCGCTGTGAAAATCACGATCTTTTGTTCGAGGTTTACAGCAAGTGGATTCCGGTCGCGGCGGAGCAAAAGGTGCCGAACTTGATCTGTTTTTCCGGAAACCGTAATGGAATCAGTGCGGAAGAAGGTCTGGAAAACTGCGTGACAGGTTTCAAGCGGATCGCACCGGTTGCTGAAAAACATGGTGTTACATTATGTATGGAACTGCTCAACGGATTTGATCACAAGGATTATCAGGCCGACAAAACATCCTGGGCGGCGGAAATCTGCCGAAAAGCGGGAAGTGAAAGAATCAAACTGCTGTACGATATTTACCACATGCAGCGTTCCGAAGGAGAGTTGATCAACAACATCAACACGTATCATGATGTGATTGCTCATTATCACACCGCTGGAAATCCCGGTCGGAAAGATATTGATGAAACACAGGAAATTTACTATCCGGCGGTGGTACAGGCGATTCTCAAAACGGGTTTTACAGGTTACCTTGCGCATGAATTTTCGCCGAAAGACGGTATGAATTCCCTGCGTCGGGCCGTTCAAATATGCGATGTGCAGATATGAATTTTAAACAACCATTCAGAAAATGAAGGAAACAAAACATGTTCGATCAAAAAAGAAAAACAAATGTCACCCGTCGCGGATTTCTCAAAACAACCGGTATTGGCTCTCTGGGACTTATCGCCGCAGGAAATCTCCGCATTGCACGCGGAGCCAATGTTGCCGGTTCCGATTGTCTTAAAGTCGCTCTCATTGGCTGCGGACGCCGCGGTCTGGGATGTTTGCGGGATCGTTTTGCGGTAGGTGACAATGTGAAGTTGACGGCTCTTGCGGATGTCGCGGAAAAGCCCCTTCATTCGGCGATGGATTTGCTGAAAACTCAGGAGGAACATAAAGAGAAACTCGCCATTGATGAAGAACATCTCTTCAGCGGTTTCGATGGATATCAACGAGCGATCGAATCGTGTGATCAGGTGCTCATTGCTTCGCCGCCGGGATTTCATCCGGTACATTACGCTTACGCCGTGGAAAAGGGAAAACATGTTTTTGTCGAAAAACCGTTTGGTGTGGACGCTCCCGGTTTTAAAATCTGCATGAAAGCCAATCAAGTCGCCGAGGATAAAAAACTGACCGTGTGCGGAGGTTATCAGCGACGTCATCAGCCGAGTTACCTTGAATGGATTAAGCGGATTCAGGACGGACAAATCGGCGACATTCGCTCGACACGAGTTTACTGGAACGGCGGACAGGTTTGGATTCGCGGAGTGCGGGGTGAAAACGAATCGGAAATGAGTTTTCAGGTGCGCGACTGGTATTTCTTTAACTGGCTTAGCGGTGACAATCTCATTGAACAGCATTGTCATAACATTGATATTGCCAACTGGATTCATGGCAAAGGTGATCGGATGGCTCATCCGGTCAAGTGTTACGGTATGGGAGGCCGTCAGTGGCGGAAAACACCGATTCTTCCGTATAACGAATGCGGCAATGTGTTTGATCATCATTATGTGGAGTATCAATATGCGGATGGAACCATTATGCACAGTCAATGCCGTCAGATTAACGGCTGCTGGAACAGTGTCACGGAGAAAGTTGAAGGAACTCAAGGCCGCGGTGAGGCGTGTTGGCTCAAACCGGATGGCGGCTCACGTTGGGATTTCCCGAAAAAGCAGAATAAAAATGCTTATGTCCAGGAGCATATTGATCAGGTTGAAGCCATCCGTAACGGAAAATATCTGCATGACGGCTGGCATTCTTCGATTTCAAGCATGACCGCAATCATGGGACGTATGGCGAGTTACAGCGGGCAGGAAATCACCTGGGATGCTGCCGTGGAAAAAGGCTCCGCATTGTTTCCGTATGACAAGGAACTGACCTTTGAAACGGAACCGCCGGTGATGCCGGGAACGGATGGAACATACGAACACGCTGTGGCCATTCCCGGACAGTACAACCCGTTTGCATGAAAGGTATAAAAAATGATTACCAGAAGAAATTTTTTGAAAGGTTCCTCTTTCGGTGCCGGAATACTTGTACTGGAAAACACCTTTTCACAAAGGAGAATGATTGCAAAGGAACATCAGGCATCATGGGAAAAGGCGAATTTGAAACTGACAATTCAGACATGGTCGTTTCGTTTGTTTGACATTGAGGAAGGTCTCAAAAAAACGCACGAGGCCGGAGTAGGTTTTGTTGAAATTGCCGGCGGCATCAAAATCAAAGGTCAAAATAAACGGGCCGTTGCCATGACTGATGAAGAACGCAAATGGTTCCGGTCGGTCGCGGAAGAAAATCAGGTGAAAGCAGTCAGTCTCGGTGGAAATCAAGGGACGCGTCAGGAATTTGATTTTGCAGCGGAATTGGGACTCGCCGTCATGCAAGGCGAACCGCCGTTTGACCGGTTAGTTGAAGTTTCCGGATTGGCGGAGGAATACCAAATTCACTTTGCATTGCACAATCATGCAACGCCGAATCGTTATTGGAATTACAAGGAAACATTGAAACGGTTGGATGGTTGTTCCCCATGGCTCGGTTTTTGTCCGGACACCGGTCACATGATGCGCAGCGGTATTGATCCGCTCACCGCCGTCAGGGACTTGAAAGGACGTATTTTCAGTATTCATTTGAAAGATTTGAATGATACAAACAGATTGGATACCGAAAAAAAGGAACTGTACGATGTTCCATGGGGTACCGGAAAAGGACAAGTTGAAGCGATTCTTCATGAACTTGCCGCTCAAAAAGTTCGAGGCCCCGTCATCATTGAATATGAATACAAGTGGGAAGACAATGTCAGTGAAATTGCGGAATGTGTGAAATTTTTCAACAAAGTGATTGGATAAATTTCCGTAGAATTGGCGTCTTCTCGGAACTTGTTTTAAAACAGCAAGCTGTTTTGCAGATAGGAGTTGCGTAAAGGTTAAACCATGTCATCCTTTTTGTTTTTGCAAACCAAAGTTAGAATCAAGGAGAATGTTCCATGATCCGGAAGCATCGTCTGGAGCGGATTCGTAATTGGCAGGGACGTGGTATTGATTTTTTGTTATCATTTTTCTCATTCTTCGACACATTGAGCGGAAAAGTTCAGACCTGTGATGATTTTTGTGAGTACCTGTTCCTCTTTGATGTTGTAAGCGACATTCATGTTTTCCCGCCAGGCCGGAATGCGGCGGCGGTCGAACACCGTCATGCCGCGGGTCAGTTCGCCGACGGTTTCCACATTCCCGGAAAGAGACTTCATCGCAAAAAGCTGCGGATGGAGTGCCGCAAGGTATGTCACCATGTCATGGACATGAATCCCCTCCAGACCGAAACGCTGACGGTAGGCCCGAAACGCCGGCATAATGATACACCGCAGCAGATGTCCGACTTTTGTACTGTCTGAAGCCAATTGGTCAACATCTCCAAGCGTCAGCTTGACGCGGTTCGTCACATCAAGCGGAATGAGCGTCTTGATACAAGATGCCTGAAAAACCTGCTTTGCGGAGAGCGGATCACAATAAATATTAAACTCTGCCGCCGGAGTGATGTTTCCGGGAGAGTCGAGCGTGCCGCCGGTGATGACCAGATGACGGAGAAGACGCGGAATTTCCGAATCCCGCTGGAAGGCACGGGCAATGTTGGTGAGCGGTCCGAGTGCAATGATCGTGATTTCGTTGGGAGCCGCCCGAACGGCGTCACAAATCACTTTTTCCGCCGGATGCAGCGACCGGAGAACCGCAACAGGAAGGTCTGTTCCGCCCAGGCCGTCGATTCCATGAACGTAACGTCCGTCAAGCGGCAAACCGTCATCCGGTTCACTTCCGACGCCAAGCCGGGGAAGCCGCGGCGGGTCCAAGTATTCCATAATGGCCTGAGTGTTCCGTGAGGCAACTTGCGGTGCGACATTTCCCCCAACCGAAGTGACCGCCACCACTTCAACCTCCGGATCAAACAATGCGTAACACAAAACAATCGCATCATCGATTCCCGGATCGACATCCAAAATGACTTTTTTCGGCATAAAGCGTTCTCCCCATTCGTCTCCCTATATACTATTCCATCTCCTACACAACTTTACCCTATCATCCGCATCAAGTCTATCGACATTGTAAAATATTGGCTTCAGAAAAAAGAAATCCGTAAAAAATCGCAATTGCACCGATTATTCAGGAAAACCTTTACCGGAATAACGAGCGTTCTTGTTGCGGTTTGAGAGGAGCCGTTGACGGTTTGGGAACCGGCCGGCGATTTTGGGAAGACGTTCTCTCCGGCCGCGATGGTTTTTGTATGGAAATCTTTTCCGGCGGAGGCTGATCCCGTTTCAGTTCCGCCTGCTTTTTCAATGAGGTTGTCGGGACGAAAACCACAATCCTCTGCGAAACCGCACGGCTCAAAATATTGGCATCACGGCTTGTCAAAAACGCTTCAATCTCTTGCTGGGGAAGGAGTTGCAAATCAACGGCAATCGCCGCGGGAAGACCGTTTTTTTCAATACTATTCCAGTTTTCCATCCAGTTTTGGCCGTCGAAATAGGAAAATCGGCACCGCACCACTTCCGGAGCCAGCATTTTTCCATGGTCCTGTTCCAAATGACCGTTTGGCATTGCGATCTGCCCGGCAGCCTGGGAAGACTCTATTTCCTCCAAAGCATCCGCCAGCGACGGCCGCCCCGTTCCGGTCAGTTCAGGAATCTCAACCTCTGCACCTGTATTGACCGGCGTCTCAAAGTCGATTTCACGGCGAAGAAGTCCTGATTCCGTAGACCGGCCCATCGGAGTGAAATCATAATAAACCGTTTTAAGTTCCGGTACTTCAGTATGTTGCGACTCAGGGAAGTCACTCGTTTTGAATGGATTGATTTGCACAACATCAATCCTCAACGACAGTTCCGTACCGACCAATCCGAAACGCCGTAGGACTTCCGCCTCGCTGGAAACGCCGCGTGCCGGATACGTTGGATCTTGAATCGCGGCATGGAGGTCTTCCTCAAGAATTTGTGAAAGCGACCGGACAAGCTGTGACCGCTCCGCTCGAAGTTCTCCCCGTGTGAACGCTTTGGAAAACATATCGACCATTGACCAAATGGCTCCCAACAACACAATCAGCAGTGTCAATGACAGCAACAATTCCAAAAGCGTGAAAGCATGAAAATTTTTCACAAAATCAAATCAAGAAAGGAATTCAACTCAAAATCCTTTTGATTTAAGCTCAAAATCCAACCTGAGCGAACATTTTTTCGAGTGCGGCATTCATTCGTTCTTCCGTGTCATAATTTCCTTTGGCGATTTCCGAGCGAAGCCAATTGACCAGTTCAAAACGCACCTCACCGGTCGGAGATTTTTCCGAAGTTTGAATACTGTCACTCATTTTTTGTGCCTCTGCGGAAAACAGTACGTCATCTTGAATTTGCGGACGCAGAGTTTCCGAAGCCGGAAAATTCTGACGTTTCGCAGAAGAGGCCATTTCAG
Organism: Planctomycetaceae bacterium; assembly: GCA_031274255.1. GTDB lineage: Bacteria > Planctomycetota > Planctomycetia > Pirellulales > Thermoguttaceae > WRMR01. The sequence goes on from JAISQK010000213.1 coordinate 23,989, forward strand.
AGACATTTTGAGCAGTTTGAAGTCGATTGATTTCCATATATTCCTCCCAGTTTATTTATTTGCAATCATGCAAAGGGGTTGTTTTGTTAAATGACGTCATTTCGCGTTATTCTCACTACGGCTCACACCGTAATTGTTTACTAAAATTGATACGTATTTAACAACAAATCGGATGACAAGGATTTGCGATTTTTTAAAAAACTTGTGCAAGCAAAATTGACCTTGTCGTCTTTAACTTAACATCGTCTGAGTGACTCTTTTTTTCGAAAATATCTTTGGGATGACTCATCGCATGAAACAGGTTGAATAGTTAAATCAGGTGATTTGCACAATCTCCCGACAGTCGAAAACACCAAACATTCTTATTATGACAAATTTTTTGCCAAAATGCAATACCGATTTTGACCGTTTCGGACTTTTGCTGTATTCCCTGTGCGACATGTGACCGTCCTGAACGGACAAGAGCTTGCCGCGAGTCTTGCGGAATGCGGAATATGGCCGGCTTTTGTCGTAAACTCCATTTCAGGAGGCAGACCGTCGGCGGCCAAAAAGTCCTATGGCCAAAAGTAAGATGGATTCCGAAAATGGTCCCGCGATAACTCTTTGATACGTACGTCTAATTAGAGCGGATTAGTAGTTGGGACAGCCATGGTATTGATTTTTCGTTATGATTTCCGTCCTGTGGACAACATGAAGTCGTTGTCAGAGAAATTGACAGGAACCCTAACCCGAAGAAATCCCATGAAAGCCATCCCAGCGGAAATGCGAAGACGAATTTGGCAGGACCGCGACAGCGGAATGTCGGAACACAAAGCCGCAGACAGGGTTATTAGTTTGTTTCACAAAAGGGAATGGCCGGGCGTTTCCTGTATCGCCAAGACCAAAAGGGTCTGTGTCTGCAACCCCTGCAAAGGCAAAAACACCGTGACTGTTTTTATAAAACAAAAAACCGTTCACCCGACCACGACATGCACCACATCCCCCCACGGCCCGAGTTCCCCTTTTTTATTTTGCCAGCGGATGACGCAGGAAAAGAAGTGGGGTTGAGATTCGGGCGGGAGGGCGATTGTCGCGGGCGAACGGGTCAACAGTTTGGACTCTTTCTACGCAGTCAAGAATGGAATAGCGAATATAGTCTTTTCAGCTTAATCCGTGTGTCATTGGTTGTCAAGCGTCAATCCATTTTACAGACTTTCTCATTGCGTACACGGTTCCAAGCAGTAACCTCCCGCTTCATCTGTTGTTCCATCGTCGGTATGCGATCTGATAAGCCATGATCGTTCAATACACTCAGCTCTATTTCCGCCATGTTCAGCGCTAAACTTGACCCATAAAATCAAACATTTCCCTATAGTCGTAGAGGGTGTAGAATTTCTGTAGACCCCGCCAAACTGTTTTGACGCCGGGCGGACCGTCGCTTGGGGACCGTCTGGGGCCGCCGAGATTGCCTATATGCTCCACCGCTTCCCCTATCGTGTACGG
>JAISQK010000248.1 GCA_031274255.1 Planctomycetaceae bacterium
TAAGAGAAACGTTTTTTATTCCTTTTAAAGGAAAAATGAAACTCGAAATCGCTTCACCTTTTTTCAAAAATCAAAACCTTTTTCAAATAACTTCATACACAACTATTGACAATAGCTCCGCCAATTACCCCCTAACTCCGCTCGTATTAGGTTGCTTATATTCTCTAATTGTTTATGATACAAAGAGTTATGAGGTTTAATTGAGGTAAGATAGACATACTAATTAAACTGTCTAATATTTACTATAACTTCTTACTATATAATGAGTTACGTGATAGACATCCTAATTTAAGCGGAGTTAGGGATTAAAGTATGACTATGGCGACAAGGAAAATAAAAAAGACTGGAAACAAGGTAAGAGGGACGTGAGGAACCCGGGACAGATAGTAATTACGACATTCCCAGATAGAGAAACACTGGAAAAATCCGGAATGCCGCCGGTCAAAAGTCTTGTTCCGAATCTTTGCAACGGCAATGTGTTTGATGAATATCTTCATGCCTCGGGAAACCGGAATTTTTACGAACGGTTTCAAAAAGGCGAAAACGTCAAAGCGGGCTGGATCACGCCGACAGATATTGAACAGGAGCGTATTGTTGAGTAAAATGATGAGTCTCAAATTTGCCGGTTTTTTCACACTGCTTTCCCTTTTCTCCATTGCCCTGACAAACACAAATGTTGTTCGGGGAAGTGATGGTTCAGATATTGCGAAGCGGCCTAATGTGCTTTGGATGACTTGTGAGGATTCCGGACGGCATTTGGGATGCTATGGTTTTTCGGCTGCCGTGACACCGAACCTTGACCGTCTTGCGACCGGAGGAATCCGGTATCGTCATGCCTGGTCCAATTCGCCTGTTTGTTCCGCGGCGAGAACAACAATCATCACCGGCTGTTATCCGGCGTCGTTGGGAGCGGAACATCATCGCAGTTCGGTTGAATTGCCCGATGCGTTCCATCTGTTTCCGCAGTTTCTTCGTGACGCGGGGTATTATTGCACGAACAATTCCAAAACGGACTACAATGTTTTCCGCAAAGGAGAAAAGGATTCGACCTGTTGGGATGAATCCGGTGTTAAGGCTCATTGGAAAAACCGGAAGACCGGTCAACCGTTTTTTGCGGTGTTCAATCTGACAATGACGCATGAGTCCCGGATGCGTGATGAATATGAACTGACCCGTGACCCGGCTCAAACACCGATTCCTCCGTATCATCCTGAGACACCGGAGAGTCGCCGGAACTGGACTCAGTATCATGAACGGATCACCCAAATGGACACCCGTTGCGGGGAGATATTGAAGGAACTTGAAGAGGACGGACTGTCTGATGATACGATCATTTTTTTCTTCAGCGATCACGGCAGTGGTTTGCCACGAAATAAACAGACTCCGCTGGATTCCGGGTTGGGGGTTCCGATGATCGTTTACATTCCCGGACAATTCCGGTATCTTGCTCCGGACGATTATAATCCCGGTGAATTTTCCGAGCGGTTGATTTCTTTTGTCGATCTGGCTCCGACAGTCCTGAGTCTGGCGGGAATCACGATTCCCCGGCACATGCAGGGTAAGGCTTTTGCAGGAAAGTCTGAAGCGGAAAAAAGAAGGTATGTTTACGGTTTCCGCTCAAGAATTGATGAACGTTCCGAACTGATCCGTTCGGTCAGCGATGGACGGTTTGTTTATGCACGGAATTTTCATCCTGAAAGGATTTATGGAGCGTTGGGAGCCTATTCATTGCAAACTCCGGCGACACGGGTCTGGCGGGAATTGTACCGCGAAGGAAAATTACCGGAACATCAAAAATTCTTTTGGGAATTGAAACCGACGGAGGAACTTTACGATCTTGAAACAGACCCCCTTCGAAATGAATAATCTCGTCCATTTGGATCTGTATCAGGTAAAACGGAATGAACTGCGGATCGTGCTGCGGAACAATCAGCGGGAGATCCGGGACATACAGATTTTTCCAGAAGCAATGTTGCTCCGGCGTTCCAAAGGAACAACGCCGTATGATTTTGGACAGACACTGAAACAGGAGGATTACGATCGGTTCCTTCATGCAGCGGAATCGGCAACAAACCGGAAAACCGGACTCAAAGAGATCATTGCATTAACGAATGATTCCGAAGAAGTTGTACGATATTGGGGTTCTATCGGGTTGTTACTCCGTCTGGCAGATACCGCAGGATCGGACGGCACGCAACTGTCTGCGGCAACAGAGAAACTTTATGCGGAAATCCGTCCGGTTGTTTTGAAATTACGAGAAGATTCAAGCCCGAATGTGAAAATCGTCGCCTCGGAAATTCTGGGACGTTTCGGTACGGAATCAGATGTTGATCTTGCCGTAAAAAACCTGCTCATATTAATACCACATGGAAAAGAAACCGACACTCCTCTCACACAAACGGTCTTGGCGGCAATCGACAGTTTTGCTTCGCGTCTGAAACAGTATCGGAGTGAACTTGAAGCACTGCAGAACATGAAATTTTCAACCCGCAGTACGGCGACCGTGGAATCGCTTATCCATTCGATTTGCCGACAAGTTTCCAAAGATCATTGACATCAGAGTCGGTTGATATTTTCCATAAGAAGACGAAGAGCTATTCTACCGAAACGGCGGTTTTGTGAAGGCAGAGGCAGAAGTCCACCACTCTTACCGGCTACAGACGGGATAAGCCGTGACACACAGGTGTTGCATCCCGGACGGGCTGCCTGCCGTCCCGAAAGCCACGGACTCGCTCCCGTTGGTCGCTGGAATCAACGGCTTTTGATTTTGTGTTTCAAGTTATTGATTCAAGTTACGCATACTTGACAAAACGGGAAAGTAAAAATTTTTCCGGAAATGATTTTCCGCTTTGAAAAGTCGCAGGCTTGACTCCAAGCGTCGGCATGACAAGAAGAATCCTAACTTTTTTGGAATCAATACACTTGAGGAATTAAAAAACAGACTTCAAGACCAACCGAAAAATTTTCAACCGGTACCGTAAACAGCCCGGCTTTGTGTCTCACCGGACTGTTTACTTTCGTTCTTCGAAAATTTCACAAAAAGCGAATGATGGTTACTTCCGGCGGCGGCCTCTGCAATAACCGAACACACCCAAACTTCCGAGTGACCAGAGCAAAATGGCGGCGGGTTCCGGCACCGCCGTAATCGAATTCGTGTTTTGATAGAGGTCGGCTGAAAGTGCAATGAGAGATGCGTCGGTACTGAGAACCGCACCATGGTTCGAAGTCTCATAGCCTGAATAGAGAAGCGGCATACCAAGCACCATAATAGCAAGGTTGTTATTCCCGTCTGCATTTAATAAAGAGGCAACAAAATCATTCGTCAAATCCAATTCAAAATTGTACCGTCCCGTATAAGCGTAATCCGACTCAATCAGATTGTCGCTCAGGTAGTAGAGGCTGCTATCCAAAAGTGTTCCATTAAGATAAAAGCCAACCAAGTCACCCAATACCGAGAAGGTTCCATTAATATAATTGTATTCTGCCGCCATCTCAAATCCCGTGCTGAACGCAGCAAAACCTGATTGAACCGGACTAAAACCTGTTGTCTTGGCGGCTGCGGTATCAATAGCTGATCCCTCAACACGAGTGATTGAGTTGTCCTCATTATAAGTGTATCGGCCATAAAGATATCCAAGTGCATCTCCAAGAGACGGCATAATAACACCGGTATCACTTACCGCAAAATTGGAAAGTCCGCCGGCATTCATTCCTATGTTACCTATCAGATCGGCTGTATTGCAATACATAACAGTTCCATATTTTGCTTTTTCTCCTGTTGAACCATGATAGTCTGCCAACCATGCGTTATCGCCGGTTCCCCAAATTGCATTTGTAGGCGAGTAAACCGAAGTTTGTACGTATGGGGTTGCGGAACTGCCATTTTTTTCAAGGACATATTCCAACCCTGAACGTCTTCCATTAAGAGCCGTAAGGTCACCGGCGGCATATGCATCCCAGTCGGACTTGAGTACATCGGTTGTCATCACAAACCAATTCGCATCACGTTTGTTCGTTTTGTCGTCAACATAAAAGCGGAGGTATCCATCGGCATAACCGTCACTATCCGCGTCGGTGACAGTTCCATTAACGTTTTTAGTTGTGCCGTTCTTCCCGCTTGTTGCGGCAACTCCCGTGCCGATATAAATGGTGTCGGCATAACTCACGGTACTGAGGAAAATGGTCGAAATAGCGAGAGACAGGATGAAAAAAATCTTTTTCATAAAAGGTCCTTTCGTGTTGATTCCAAGTTGTCAAAATAAACACCATTCCGTAAACAATGATCAAATATGTTCACTTTATGGTCGCAGTCTTAATGTTTCACAATCATTGTTGTTTTGATAGAGATTTTTTACTCCGTTTCACTCTCATATAGTTATATTATCCTCCATTTTTAAAAGAATTCAATATTGAAAATACGAAAAACGATAAAAAATAGAGGAAATTTTTTCTCTGTTTCTGCAAGAAGTACCAGGTGAGTAATGATTAGATACTAAATAGAGAATGTTAGGATTGCTTTCACATGACTGATGAAGTGCGCCCCGCAACCCCATCATATAAAATAGATAATGAAGTCAATATCTGTTCCGATTCCGCTTGACTTCAAATCTTACAATGAACAACCCAAAAGCGGCGCAAAGACTTTAGCAACGTCTGCAAACAGCAGATTACGAATCGTGACAAGAGGTTGCCTCCCGGTCTTTGAGGAACCGGGAGGCTCTAACAGGTTCGCAATCACCCTTTTCGCGTGAAGACAAAGTCCGTGCCGTCATGACCGATTTCGAGGACGGCTTTGTTTTCGGAAATCCCCTGAACGGAATATTCTCTGAGCAGCATGACCGCAAGCGGATTTTGAATCTGCCGCTGAATCACACGTTTGACCGGTCTGGCACCATACGTTACGTCGTATCCCTGCTTAACGATTTCATCAAGAGCCGCCTGCGTGACCGTTATGGTGACACCCTGTTTTGCGAGTGTCTTTTCCAGTTGACGGATTTGCAATCCGGCGATTTTTTCGATTTCACTCCTGGTCAGCGGATGGAAAACAACGGTTTCGTCGATCCGGTTCAAAAATTCCGGAAGCAGATTCGCACGCAATATTTCAAGAGCGGCGTCTTTGATGTCGTCTTCGGAACCGCCTTCCCGGTTGATTTCCTGAATCGCATGACTGCCGACATTGGATGTCATCACGATAATCGTGTTGGTGAAGTCAACGGTGTGTCCTTGATTGTCGGTGAGCCGTCCGTCGTCAAGCACCTGAAGAAGGATGTTGAAGACATCACGGTGAGCCTTTTCGATCTCATCAAACAACACGACGGAATACGGACGCCGCCGCACGGCCTCGGTGAGAACGCCTCCTTCCTCGTAACCGACGTAACCCGGAGGCGCCCCGATCAAGCGGCTGACGGTGTGTTTTTCCATAAATTCACTCATATCAATGCGCACCATGGCACTTTCGTTGTCAAACAATGCCTCGGCAAGAGCTTTACAAAGTTCTGTTTTTCCGACACCGGTCGGCCCCAGAAAGAGGAAAGACCCGATAGGATGATGCGAATCCTGGAGTCCGGCACGCGACCGCCGCACCGCGTTGGCGACGGCTTCGACGGCTTCCTCCTGACCGATCACCCGTTGATGCAGACGCTCTTCGAGGACAAGAAGTTTTGCCCGTTCGGTCTCCAACATCCGTGTGACAGGAATCCCCGTCCACGCACTGACCACTTCGGCAATCTCCTCCGGTCCGACAACCTGACGCAGAAGCCGCGGTGTTTTCTCTTCTTTTTCTTCCTCTTTTTCCAGGCTTTCCAACTGTTTGTCGAGCTGTTTGAGTTTCTGGTCAAGTTCGTAAAGTTTCTGATATTGCTTTTCATCCACGATCCGCCCTCGCGACTGCTCGTCACTGATTTTCGCCTGAAGTTTCCGAAATTCCAGTTCCGCCGCCGCCTGTTGACTTCGTATTTGATGGATGTCGCCGACGCCGCTTTTCTCTTTTTCCCACTGGTCCCGCAGTTTTCGGAGTTCCGCCTTGAGTTTTTCCATTTCCTTTTCGATGTCGGAAAGCCGCTTTTTGGCATGAGACTCCGTTTCGTCCGCAAGTTGTCTTGCCGCGAGTTCCAGTTGGACGAGTCTGCGCTGCACCTGATCAATTTCGGCCGGTACGCTTTCCAGTTCCATTGCCAGACGGCTCATCGCTTCATCCATCAGGTCAATCGCCTTATCCGGCAGGAACCGGTCTGAAATGTACCGATGGGAAAGTTCCGCCGCCGCAACGAGTGCGGAGTCCATGATTTTGACTCCCTTGTGGTGATTTTCATATCTCGGTTTAAGTCCGCGGAGAATGGCAATGGTGTCTTCCACGGACGGCTCGCCGACATACACCTGTTGGAACCGGCGTTCCAGTGCGGCATCTTTTTCGATATATCTGCGGTATTCGTCCAGCGTCGTTGCACCGATACACCGTAAATCACCGCGTGCAAGAGCCGGCTTGAGCAGGTTTGCCGCATCGCTTCCCCCTTCGGCACGGCCGGCACCGACGACCGTGTGAAGTTCGTCGATAAACAGGATGATCTCTCCGGCGGAGTCTTCGACTTCACGCAGAACCGCTTTAAGCCGCTCTTCGAAATCACCGCGAAACTTTGCTCCGGCCACAAGAGCTCCCATGTCGAGAGCGACGACACGCTTGTTTTTGAGACTCTCCGGCACGTCACCGTCAACGATTCGGAGAGCAAGTCCTTCCGCGATGGCGGTTTTTCCGACACCGGGTTCACCAATCAGCACAGGATTGTTCTTTGTCCGGCGTGAAAGGACTTGAATGACCCGCCGTACCTCGGAATCGCGGCCGATCACCGGATCCAACTTTCCTTTGCGTGCCCGCTCCACAAGATCAATGCCGTATTTTTCAAGTGCTTGACGCTTTGATTCCGGGTCTTGGTCAGTGACATGCGTTGTTCCGCGAACCGACATAATCCCCTCGCGCAGCCGTTTGGCGTCAAGAGCGTTCAGCTCGAGAATGTCTTTCGCTTTGGATGGTGCCAATGCCAGCCCCAAGAGCAGATGCTCGGTCGAAATATATTCGTCCTGCATTTTCCCTGCTTCGTCGGCGGCAAGATGGAAAATCTTCTGAAGTTCATGATTCGGAACCGGTGTTGCTCCTCCTTGAATTTTCGGCAGATGTGACAGTTCCGCCGCCGTTATTTTGTCCAGTTGCTTTTGATTGGCTCCCACCGCAGTCAAAACCGGCCGGACACCGCCGTCGGTCTCCTGAATCAGTGCGGTGAGCAGATGCAGCGGTGAAACTTCCGGATTTTCACGTTTCATCGCGAGACTCTGAGCCGCCGCAATCGCTTCTTGGGATTTCAATGTCAGTTTATCAAATGAGAAGTTCATTTTTCCTCTATCCTCTCTAAATTCCTGCCAAAATGACAGGAAAATTGGTCTGATCCATTATAACTGCAAATGGAGTGCCACAGTCTTTTACCGTATTTCAAGCAGAAAAAGATACACAATACACAAGAAAAGCTGTAAGCTATTCATCATATCCCCCCTGTTCCAATCGATAAATTTTTATACGATTAATAAAAACTACATGAAGGTAGGTTTTATGAAAAAATACCGCTTATTGACACCGGGACCGACACAAGTGCCCGAAAAAGCTCTTCTGGCGATGGCCAAACAGGTGACGCATCATCGAACGCCGGAGTTTGAAGCACTATATCATGCTGTCACACAAGGACTTAAAGAAATTTTTCAAACATCGGGAGATATTCTCCTGCTCGCAGGTTCCGGAACCGCCGCAATGGAAGCCAGTGTGACCAATTTCCTTTCGCCGGGAGAAAAAGCGTTGGTTTTGGCTTCCGGAAAGTTTTCTGAACGGTGGAGAGATATTTGTAGCGTCTATAAAATTGAGCCGATTCTCTACGAAGTGCCATGGGGTGAACGTTTCAATCCGGCGGAAGTGAGTCACTACCTGATGCAGTATCCTGACATAAAAGCTGTATTCGGAACACTTTGTGAAACAAGTACTGGTGTCGGTCACGACATTAAAGGGATTGCCCGAATGATTGCGGAGACCGATGCTTTGTTTATCGTCGATGGAATCAGTGCAGTCGGAGCGGTCGAATGCCGGATGGACCGCTGGGGAATCGACATTTTAGCGGTGGGGGCCCAAAAAGCGTTAATGGGCTTACCGGGACTCGCGATTCTCGGTATCAGTGAGAAAGCGTGGCAAAAATCAGAAAAAACCAAACGGCAAGCGTTTTACTTCGATTTATCCAAATATCGTGACTGCGGCCGCCAATCGACAACACCGTTCACGCCTCCGAAGTCGTTGATGGAATCGCTCGCTTTGAATGTTGACGCATTATTAAAAGAGGGGATTGAAAATGTTTGGATAAGAACAGCAAATTTGGCGGCGGCGTTTCGTGCCGGGCTGCAAAGGATTTCTGTACGGCTGACGACACCATATCCCTCTGATGCGATGACAGCGGCCTATATTCCCGAAGAGGTTGATGCGAAAAGATTTATGAAAATACTTGAAAATCGTTTTGGAATCAAATTCGCGGGAGGTCAGGGAATATTCAAAGGGAAAATCTTCCGAATGGCTCACTTTGGAATCATTGACGAATGTGACATTTTGGGAATCCTTGCCGCAATCGAAATGACGCTTAAAATGTTAGGCTGCAAGGTGACGTTAGGTTCCGCTGTTGCCGCCGCCGAGTCCGTTTTGATGGAAGGCGATGTCGAACAGGGAAATCAGGCAAAGAACTCGCTTTGTCCATAGCCGGGACAGGATATTGATCTTACACAAATTACGCAATTCAGGAAATAAAAAATGCCCAAAATTGTTGTTCTCGATCCGCTTTCCGATGACGGTTTGAATCTTCTCAAGGCCGCCGCAAACATCGACTATGAAGAGCGGACCGGTTTGAAAGGGGACGACCTCCGCAAGACACTCAATGAGTTTGAGGGAGCGATTTGCCGAAGTGGTGTGAAAATCACGGCGGAGATTCTTGAAGGGAATACCCGGCTGCGTGCGATTGCCCGTGCCGGTGTCGGTGTGGATAACATTGATACGGCAGCGGCGTCAAAACACGGAATCGTGGTGATGAACACCCCCGGCGGAAATACCATTTCGACGGCGGAACAAGCCTGGACACTTTTGATGGGACTGTCGCGGAATCTTTATTCGGCATATGATTCCCTTGTCGAGGGACGTTGGGACCGGAAGAAATTTATGGGGTCGCAGGTGTCCGGAAAAGTCCTCGGAATTGTCGGCATGGGACGGATTGGTCAGACTGTCGCCCGGTTTGCCCGCGCGTTTGAGATGAAAATCTATGCGTTTGACCCCTTCCTGACCACCGAAAAAGCTCAGGAATATGGTGTGACGATGGTTTCCGGTTTTCACGAAATGCTGCCGTTGGTCGATTATTTAACGGTACACACGCCGCTGACCGACTCGACTCGCGGAATGTTCGGCAGAAAAGAGCTGGAACTCATCAAAAAAGGTGCCAGACTTATCAACTGTGCCCGCGGTGGAATTTTCGACCTTGATGTACTCGTGGAAGGGATGGAGTCCGGGAAACTCGGCGGCGTCGCGCTTGATGTTTATGAGTCGGAACCCTGCACGAATCATCCGTTGTTCGGCAAACCCAATGTGATTTGCACACCGCATCTGGGAGCAAGCACGGAAGAGGCTCAAACCAATGTTGCGGTGGAGGCGGCAGAACTTCTGATCGACTATTTTACCACCGGGACAATCCGTCAGGCGGTCAACTTTTCACCGCTTGACGCCGAAACGCTTCATGGATTGCGGGGGTATCTTAATGTCACTTACCGGTTGGGACTGCTTTCCTCGAAAATGACCAAAGGCACACCGCTCACCTGTAAAATGAAGTATAAAGGCGAAGTCTGCAAAAAAGACACGTCGCTTCTTTCGGTCGCGTTTGCGGCGGGACTTCTTACCGGCTCAATGGACGGTGAGGTGAATATCGTCAGTGCCGGTGCCGTTCTGAAGGAACGCGGCATCCGAATGATTGAAGAGAAAACCGATGAAATCGGGGATTTCGGTTCGTTGATTACGTCGGAACTCACAACCGAGTTGGGAACGCTTTCCCTTTCCGGGACACTTTTCGGCAGCAGTATGCCGAGACTCGTACTGAAAGACGGTTCCCGTCTGGAGAGTTATCTTGACGGAACACTGTTTATTTTCAATCACCGTGATTTGCCCGGAGTGATCGGGGCTGTCGGTAACATTTTCGGTAAGCATCGCGTCAACATCGCCCACATGACCGTCGGACGTGAAACGCAGGAACCCGGCTCCGAGGCCGTCGGTGTGTTGTCGCTGGATTCCGTTCCGCCGGCGGAAGCGATCAAGGAGATTCTGTCACTGGAATACGTTTCAAACGCCTGGTGTGTGAACTTGCCGGCCGCCGGTTCCGCACCATCCTGGATGAACTGATTTTTTCCTCATTTTTTACACTTGGGAAATCCCGATGAGTTCAAGTGAATCGAAAAACAGTCTGCCGAAAAAGGCGTTTCAGCGAACCGTCCCGTGGCCATGGCGGGTCTGGTACCATTTTTGTCGGTGGATTGTCTTGCTTTTCCTGATGATTTTCTACCGCGTCCGTTATCTCGGTATCCCCAATATTGCTTTCCGGGGCGGAGCACTCCTCGTTTCCAACCATCAGAGTTTCCTCGACCCGATGGCGATTGGCGCTGCGGTGCCGGAAAAGCTGAACTATCTGGCGAGGAAAACGCTGTTTCGATTCAAACCATTCGGCAGACTCCTTGATTCGCTTGATACCATTCCGCTCAATCAGGAGGGGCTTGGTTTTGAGGGAATCAAGGAGACGATCAAGCGGCTCAAAAATGGTGAGAAAGTTTTGATTTTTCCTGAAGGCGAACGTTGCCGGGACGGTAAAATGCTTCCCTTCAAAAAAGGGGTGATGACACTGGCGGTCAAGACAAAAGTGCCGATCATTCCTGCGGCGATTTCCGGTGCTTATGAAAGTTGGCCGCGAGGCGGATGGCCGCGTTTCTTTCCCGGCCGATTCGGCGCCGTCCGTGTGATTTACGATGAACCGATCCCTTATGAGAAAGCCTCACGGATGTCGGAGGAGGAACTTCATGATTTTGTGGAAAACCGTGTTCACGAACTCTACAGCCAACTCGCGGAACAGCGATGTCTGATCCGGTAATATGTCTGGTATTCACTGCTCAGAGTTATACTCTCAAGTTGTTGTGTATGAGTTGAAAAAGTAGCGGGGTTATTGGAAAATGGTGAGTGAAAACAAAAAGCATCATTTTACAAGGAACCACCGCTATAAAAATAGTTTAACAGAAAGTCGGAAGTCAAGCCAGCCGTCGATCAAAAATCATCCGTCGCCAATGAAAAATTGTCAGGAGTCGTGCCAGGTTTGTTACGCTTCGTCGCCGACGCAGAAAAGGGAGTGCCGCTTTCCATCGCACCGATGCCGGAGTTTGGGGACGTG
>JAISQK010000285.1 GCA_031274255.1 Planctomycetaceae bacterium
TGGGCAAAATGACGTTGGACGAACGACTTGCCTACAATGAGAAGATTGAAGCGGAAATCTCAAAATTGCCGAGAATTGTCCCTGCAAATTGGGGTAACGTCAAAGCCGCGCCGATTCAACTCACTGTTCCTGAATCCGGCGGAAACGCGGTCATTGAAATCACGGATTCCAAAACGTACACGTCCGACTGATTTACCGGCGGACCGCGATGTCACGACGGACGAATGGAGCTACCGCTCCGAAAGCCACGAACCCGTTCCCGCTGGTCGCTAGTATCCGCAAAGCGGAAAAACGGGAAAAGGATGCCAATGAACGCCGATCGCCTCGAAGAGGCCGGGAGCATACAGGGATCCAACGCCCTCGCGTTGGCAGTATGGTCAGCTTTCTAAGAAATTCGGGGGGACTCGAACGAGTGGATTTTCATGATCGAATAGAAGCAATATTCACTGTAGCCAATATTTCAGGTATTGGCTACGAGGAACTGTCACTACGTTTCCTTGTCATGATTTCTCATTTTCAGAACCGGAACTCAGAGACACCTTCATCGGAATCAGGGGCGAGGAACTGCTGCAACTGCTGAACGCGAACCGGATGCTGCAATTTCTTGACCGCTTTGGCTTCAATCTGACGCACTCGCTCGCGAGTGACTTGAAAAATCCGTCCGACCTCCTCCAGTGTGTAGGAAAGTCCGTCGGCAAGACCGTACCGCAACCGGATGATTTCACGTTCCCGAAACGACAGCGTCAGCAAAAGTGTTTCTATCCGCTCGCGCAGCAAAGCGTTGGACGCTCCCCGTTCCGGACGTTCCGTGCCGTAGTCCGCGACAAATTCTCCGAAACTCGTTTCTTCACCTTCACCGACCGGATGTTCCAGACTGATCGGCTGCGACGACATTTCCAGAACACGATACGTTTCCTCCAGCGGAATCCCCGACGCTTCCGCAATCTGAGCGACGCTCGGCTCGTAACCGTACTGCTGAAAGAGTATCCGTGAAGTACTCCGTATTTTCGAGAGCGTGTCAATCATGTTGACCGGAATGCGAATCGTCCGCGACTGCTCTGCAATCGCCCGTGTGATCGCCTGACGAATCCACCATGTGGCATAGGTGGAAAATTTGTATCCGCGGCGATGCTCGAACTTGTCAACCGCCCGCATGAGTCCGGTGTTTCCTTCCTGAATCAAATCAAGAAAACTGAGACCGCGGTTCCGGTACTTTTTGGCGATGGAAACAACCAGCCGGAGATTGGCCCGCGAAAGTTCGCTTTTGGCCGCTTCGTAATCCGCGAGCCGTGCCTTGATGAGAGCGATTCGGCTGCGTAAACTTCGGGGACTCTCCTGGGTTTCGAGAATCAATCCGCGAAGCTCGTTCCGCAACGACTCAAAACGTTTGGGAGTCAGAGACAGGTTTTTGTCGTTCAGAATGGCTCGGATTTCGTCCATTCGTTTGGAGATTTTCTCAAGCTGTTTCATGAGGACAAGAATTCGCCGCGTCCGAATACTTAACTCTTCCGTCAGTAACGCGGCGTGACGCCGTTTGATGAGAAAGCGTTTGCGGATTTCGTCCTTCTTTTCCGGTGAAACGTTCCTGCTGATGAGACCTCGGAAATCCTGACGGTTCCATTCAAGAAGAGCGGCGAGCGTCCGGAAGTGACACGGCATCCGGCGGTAAATCTGTTCCTTGGAAAACCGTTCCGTCGGCGAAATTTTGATCGTGCGTTCGAAAGGAAGCTCTCCCTGATAAACCTGCGTCAAGGTTTCATACGCCGTGTGGAGCGAAAGCGAGGTTTCCATCACCGCCAGGCGGTAAAGACACCGTGTTTTTTCGATCCGCTTGGAAATGGCCGCTTCATCCTCACGGGTCAACAGCGGAATGTTGGCCATCTGGGCGAGGTACAGCCGAATCGGGTCGTTGCTCCATTTATCCGGTTCAGGATTGGTCAGCAGCAACGCCAGCGGAACCGTTGGAATCTCTTCTTTCGGCGTAAAAACAGGCACAGGCGGCGGAACAATTTTAGAAATGTCGATCCGCGTTTCACGGTCGTCTTCTTCCTCCGTCGGCAAAAAGGCGAACAAATCCACCTCCTCCTGTTCCTGAGACTCGGTTTCATCAATCAGCTCAATCCCCTGTTCATCAAGATAAACAAGGAATTCACTGACCTTGGATTGGTCGTAGCCTTCTTCATCCTGATCCTGAAGGAAACGGATGATTTCTCCGTAAGTGAGCTGTCCCTGTTGTTTTCCTTTTTGAAGGAGTTCCTGAATTTCCGTGTCAAACAAATCCGTTCGTAACATAAATTACTCCTTTTGCATCTTCATGATGCAACTGGGTTAAGGAGAAAAAAGAAGTGACGGGCCGTTTTTGCGCAAAACAAAAACCTTCACTTCCGACACAGCCTTACCCTTCCCTGGGTTCGGTGATACCGTGTCTCGCTCGCTGTTTCTGCTGAATTTCCAGCAAAAGGTTCAGTTTTTCTTCCGTACTCAAGCCGTCCGCGCGAAGCCGTCCGATATCCTTCGGTTTGCTTCGTTCAAGATGACGCCGTTCAAAACCGTCTATCATTTCCATAATCAGCCGGTCATTCACGGTGAGCTGCTTTTCCGCGGCGTTTTCATCCCGTTCGACAAGATACGACTTCATTTTCGTATCGTCGAACCGTGTCATCAGCCGTTCAAAGGTCGGAGTGTTTCCATGATCCGAGAATTCGCAGCAGACCTGAAATATCTGTTTTGTCACGGGTGAAAGGAAGCGGCTTTCCGGAATTTTGTCCCGCAAAATGTCGAACACATGCGGATCAATAAGCCATGCTTCAATGAGGTCTTTTTCCAATGCGTCCGGCAAAATCCCCGACAATTCCCACGGTATCGGCGGAAGCGGAACCGCATCCGGTGCGGCGGTCACGGGATTTTCCTCAGGACAGGACAGGACTTTATCGAAAAGAATTTCATCAGGAATCGTTTCCGCATCCTCATTTTCGATCACACCGTCCCTGTACGGTTCCGCCGTTTTGGGGATTTGTCCATCCTTCACCGAGTTTGCTGCGGGATTTTGCATCGGCATCCGCCGCGGAACGGTTTCATATCGGGGACGTTCCGACTGCTGTTTGTGAAGCTCTTTCAGACGGTCGCGGATATGTTTTTCCGAAAGTCCGAACCGTTCCGAAAGCCGCTGAATCGTTTTCTCCAGCCGAAGCCGCTGCGGATCCGCCGGATTGTTCGTCGCCGGGGCCTGAGCGATGATCGTCAGAATTTTGTCCATGGCCCGCGTCGCTCCGACAACATCATTGTGAAGGTCAATATCGCGAACCGCATTTTGAAACGCATGTTCGAGCGCATCGGCGGTGTTGTGTTCGAGGAGACCGCGAAAAGCCTCCGAACCGTGATTCAGGAGAAACTCGCAAGGGTCATTGCCGTCGGGAAGTGTCAGAATTTCAATATCCGCTCCTTGTGCCACGAATAAATGCAGCACTTCCTCCGCGCGTTTCCGGCCGGCGTCGTCTCCGTCAAGCACCAGCACCATTTTTTCGGCGAACCGGCTCAATAACCGGATGTGTTCCGTTCCGAGAGCGGTTCCCAACACGGCAACCGAGTCTTCAAAACCGAACTGATGAGCAATGATGACATCGGTGTAGCCTTCCATGATCAGTGCCCGTGACGATTTCCGCATGGCCAGCCTTGCGGTGTCGAGTCCGTAGAGCATTTTGTGTTTGGAGAACAACGGCGTTTCCGGCGAGTTGAGGTATTTCGCCTTGGAAGGAAGCGGCGAATCCGGCAAAATCCGTCCGCCGAACGCCACCGTCCGATCCTGTGTGTCCACGATGGGAAAAAGCACACGTCCGCGAAAACGGTCATACGGCAGCGACACACGTCCCGGCCCATCGTTTTCTCCCCGTACCAGATTACCGATCCATTCCAGTACCCTGATCTGTTCCGGTCTGCTCTCCGTCTGAGTGATGATCCAGTCACGCTGCAGCGGAGCGTAACCGATTTTGAATTTTCTGATCTGTTCCGCGTTGATTCCGCGTTCCTCAATGTACTTCCTGGCCGACTCCGCTTCGCTTCCGGCGAGGAAATAGTTGTGATACTTGTTTGCCGCCCAATCAAGAGCACGGTAGAACGTTTTTTTGGTAATCGGCTCTTTCGCGGCAGACTTGATCGAGGAGGGCGGATTCGTGCCGCCGGTGTCTTGCGGCTGCGGTCTTGCGGAAGGATCCGCCGCCGGAGAATGCGGATAGGTGATTTGCGGCGTGGATTTTAACGGGATTCCGGCATGATCCGCAAGAATTTCGAGTGCCTCACGGAATTCGACCCCTTCCATCTGCATGACGAACGAGAAAATATCACCGCCGAGATTACAGACCCAACATTTGTAGGATTGCCGTTCCGCATTCACCTGAAGACTGGGACGTGAATCATCGTGCCAGGGACACTTACCGACATAGTGCCGCCCGGATCTTCGGAGCGGGATATAACGCGAGACAAACTCCACGATGTCCACGGCGTCACGAACCTGCTCTTTAATATCGAAGGAAAAATTATTCACAAAGTCCTCTTCCAACAGACACCGAAAATTGTTATCGTTCCAATATCACGACGGCAATTTCCGGGTACTTTAAAAAGAACGAAAATCCTTTTTCAACAAAACATCCTGAAGAAAACGGGCCTAACATGCGGAAAAATGTTCCTGAAATCCCCCGATTCCCGCCAACTCGGTTTTTTCCGGCGGAAGACACATGGAAATACCGCACAGAAACGCCGTACCGTTGGAATGTATTGCCGGGACAAAATCCGTTTGTCCCGTTCGCAGTCTTTTTCACCCAGCGAACGGGTGAATTTTAACAGACAAGTTTTTTCATGTCAAGAGCATTTTTTCTAAAGTTCCTTCAGAAAAATGCCGACGCCGGAGGACGACTTTCCTCACTTCCTCTTTTTCCAAGTAGAAACAACGCCATGCCTCCACGACCTATTTTGCAGGCGATCGTGCTTGCCGATCATGTTTATGAAGACCTTCATTCCGGCAAAAAAGTCATCGCGGGAACATTCTGTGAAATGGCTGCTCTTGAATTTCCGACACACTACAACCGGGGAGCGTTCCTTTTTTTGAGTCTTTCCGGTTTTCAGGGAAAAATTCCGCTGACAATTGAATATATCGACATTAAATATAACAAGTCGTTGCTGGAATTTGGAGACATTCTGGCCGTTGCGGCTTCGCCGCTGGAAACGTGTGAGTTGGTGGTCGAACTTCCCGACTTCCCGCTGCCGCACCCGGGAGCTTACGCTTTTGAGGTCTTTCACTACGAAATTCCGCTCGGTTCGCTTCGGTTCATCGTCTCTCCCGGCAAAGAGTAGACTTGTTCGGAAATCAACCGGGTTCCCGAACAAGTCTGATGAGATGAGAGAGGTGTTTTCACGAAAAATTTAGAAAAAATTTCTGAAAAAGCGACAATCCCGCTTGACTTTGGGAATTGTCGCGTATAGAATACAGTCATCGGGTTGATTTGTGTCAATCCGTGTTAAATTTTCGTGAAACATTTTCGAAAATAATCAAACCATTTTTCCAAACAGGAGAAAAACCATGCAAAAATTCACTTTGTGTCCGAAATGTTAAAATGGGGGGGGGGGGGCTGTCTGTACTGTTCTAAAGCGGCTTTCACCCTTGTCGAGCTTCTTGTGGTGATTGCGATTATTGGTATCTTAATCGCTCTTCTTTTGCCCGCAGTTCAGGCGGCCCGCGAAGCGGCAAGACGGATGCAGTGTACGAACAATCTCAAGCAGATGGGATTGGCTTTGCACAATTATCACGATTCGTGCAAAAAATTCCCGGCAGCCATGTCCAGTGTCCATGCGGTAATCGGCAACAACGACCAGTATAAGTACAGTGCGCTGGTGAAATT
>JAISQK010000321.1 GCA_031274255.1 Planctomycetaceae bacterium
AACGTTTGACGTTCGTGAGATTCATTGTAAAAATCGAGCTTTTCAGAGAAATAACCGGCAAAGCTGAAAAAGAACTTACCAAATTCCATAACAATCCTTTCACTCAAAAAATATTTCGGCAAAACCTGTTACAGACAAACGGCAAAAAAAGAATCGTAAAAATGCCCCTGGAAAATGAAATTTTGATACGGATTCTGCTACTTACCGCTTGTCTGCCTTGACGTAACACAAGGTATAATAACAACTTTATCGGATAAGCGACAGACGGGAGCGGTTATTGTTTCGGAGCGGCAGCTCCTACTGCGATCCAACGCCCTCGCGTTGGCCCGCCGGAGGCAAAAATTCCCCGTCAATTCCCGATTACTGCCTCCCAAATTCCATTTTTGTGTTCACCATTGACTCTTTTAGTCCCGAATTTGACTCCCGGAGAGTCGTTTTCCCTTCTCCGAGACCCGATTCCGACTCTTTTTGTGTCAAAATTCTCTCTTTGGGACGGAAAAGGGAACGTTTGAGCCGGATTTTTCTGTCAGGAATCAAAGTTTTCTTCGCCATGAATCCGAATTTTCTCCGCCGGGAATCCCAACCGGAAGTTTTTACCGCAGAATTCGTCTTTTTTGCCGCCCGCCATTGACACCATGAATCCCGTTCATAAAATGACACCAATTAATATAGTAGAGTACAGTAAGAAATTTCTGCGGCGGTGCGGATTTTACCGTCCTACTTCTTGTCCGATTCTTTGGGAAAGCAACAAGAGTAAGAACATCATGAAAATTGTTTTTTGTGACACGAATTGTCAAAAATGGGGGGGGTAGTCTGTGCCGCCTCTCGGCAAAGTTCTTTTTTTGCCGGAAGTCTCTTTTTTTTCGCTTCTCCTGCCGTCGGCGTATTCTCGTCCCGAACTCCCGCCGCGGCTTCCGCCTTTCTTTTTCTTTCTGCTTTCGGTTCTCCTTTCGCCGTGCCGGTTTTTTCTCCGGCGTGTTCTTTTACGAAATTTTTTAACCACCTTTAAAACCAGGAGATTTCACAATGTCCCACGATTTCCAACAACATGCGATCCGGTCTGCCGTGATGGTTTTTCTGCTTCTCTTGTGCGGTTTGACACAAGGATGCGGAAAGGATAGGCCTGCACCTGCGGATGCACCAAAACCTGCGGAGGTAAAAGGTGACGAAGGCAAGACAGCACTTCATCGGGCTGCCGAGGACGGAAACTTAGATGAGGTCAAATCCCTTATTGAAAAAGGGGCGGATGTCCATGTAAAAGATAATGACGACAAGACAGCACTTCATTATGCTGTCGAGTACGAAAACATGGATGTTATCAAGTACTTTGTTGAGGAAAAAGAGCTGGATGTCCATGTAAAAGATAATGACGGCACGACCGTACTTCATTATGCGGCTGCCGTGTGCGAAAACATAGATGTTATCGGATACCTTGTTGAGAAAGGGGCGGAGAAATCTTTGGCTGGGAAATTGCGTGATGTTGCTGCCGAGAGAATTGAGAGCGAAAATCGCTGGGATGATGCAAGGCGTGAGTGGGAGCGGTTTAATAAAGCAGAAGAAGAAAAAGCAAGAGCACGAATAAAACCATGGACACCATGGTAGCCAAACGGGAAATGAGATCAAGTAGAATTTTTGAGAACATAGCCCCGTAACGGGGCGAAATTTCAACAGGCTTGAGTGTATAACCATTTTGCTTTGCTGTTTTTTCCTTCGGGTGTTCTTTACGAAAATTTTTCACCTTAAAAAACAGAAGAATTCACATGTCGTGTTGCCTTTGTCCCTCAAGGACTTGAATCACTCATTAACTTCGGGATGTCAAAATCCTCTTAACAAAAGCGAGACGGAAAGCGTTTTTCCGTCTCGATGAACTTTAACAATCCTTTTATGAAAGGAACCCATTATGGAAAACAAACATGTTCAAGCGATTCCCCCGGCGGCCAACGCGAGGGCGTTGGATCCCAGTAGGAGCTGCCGCTCCGAAAGCCAAACCCGCTCCCGTTGGTCGCTAATATCAATCGGCGGAACAATGTTTCCACCGGAGGCCGAATGGAACGTAGTGACCATGAGGCAAGTGCGGTGCAGCAGCATGCTGCCGAAGATGGGCGAGAAGACGCTCAGTTTTGTCGAAAAGGCTTACGAGTTCGCGCGGCAGAATCCGACGCTTTGCCCGCAATATCTCGACATGTATCTGTTCGACATTGACTTTGCCGACGCGCACGGGCTTTGGACGCTCCTCAACACGGCAACGCAATTGCAGGAAAACATCGACGACACCGCGATGTGCGCCGGAAGCGAATCGTATATCAGGCGGGTCCGCGACGGGCGGATGAAGCTACCGCTCCGAAAACCACGAACTCGCTCCCGATGGTCGCTAATATCAATCGGCGGAACAAAAGGAAAATGGTTGGAAAGATTTTCTTTCAGAAAGCGACCGCCTTGAAGAGGCCGGGAGCATACCGGGATCCAACATCCGCACGTTGGCCGTCGCGGCTCGCGACCGTGCCACGTTGCCTCCATTTGAGTCACCACTCTCAAACATTTTTATCCGGCTGTAACCGGCGGATCGTTTCTGAAAGTTTGAGCAGCGTCGCCGTAGAAAGAGCATCCGCGCGGGTGGACGCATCAAAATGATGATGTATCATAATATTGTCAACATCGCTCTTTTCCAGTTTGCCTTTGAGCATGGAAATCAACACGGAACGGAGAAACTTTCGCCGATGCAAAAAGATTTCCCGGCAAAACCGGTGAAAAAACGGCAGGTCAGGAATCCTGTTTCGGAGTTTTTGATCATACACCATCTGAAGGATTGCAGAGTTGACTTTCGGACGCGGCCAGAAAACGCTCGGTGGCATGATACGGATAATCCTGCATTTGTTCTGCGACTGCATCCACAGCGACAAGGCACTGTAATCTTTCGTCGACGGTTTGGCCGTGATCCGGTCGGCGAGTTCCTTTTGAATGGTCACGGTCATCGAAAACGGCGGAAAATCGGTCAGCAGCAGATTCGACATCAGCGGCGTCGCCACGCAATACGGAAGATTCGCCACCAGTTTGAACCGGCTGTTCGGCACCGAGGCCAATTCTTCGCGAATCACTTCAAGCACTTCCTGATTGAGCCGGTTCTTGTTTTTAAGGATGTCGCCCTGAATGAAACGGATGTTGGTACGGTCTTGGAGTTCTTCACGGGCGAGCTGGTGCATCACCTGATCAATCTCCACCGTGACCACCTTTGCGGCGGTGTTTGACATCAAACCGGTGAGCGAGCCGGTGCCGGTGCCGACTTCCAGAACGACATCGTTTTCCTCCAGTTGAGCGGAATCATAGAGAAGACGAAGCAAGTTCAGGTCAATCAGAAAATTCTGTCCGAGCTTCGCACGGGGATGAATTCCGATGACCGCAAACCGTTTCATCAGATAAGAGCGTGTTTGATTGTTTGGAGAACCGGTCATCGTTTGATTTCACTTTCCGCACTCAAATGTCACTTTTATGGGTGACTCTATCATTCATTACGGCAGCATTTCCTCCGCTTACGCTTCGGGACGCCGCAACGAGTCCCGGTCTAAAGGTTTTTCTGCATCCATTCGGCAATCTGGACGGCATTGGTCGCGGCCCCTTTCCTCAGGTTGTCGCTCACACACCAAAACGTCAGACCGTTTTCACAGGAGAGGTCTTCCCGAATACGTCCGATGAAGGTTTCGTCTCTTCCGGTACAGTTCACCGGCATCGGGTACTGCTTTTTCTCAAGATCATCCGCCACGACAATTCCCGGAAACGCCGCAAACAGTTCACGGGCTTTCTCGACCGTAATCTTCTTTTCCGTCTCCACAAGGACACTTTCGCTGTGACAGTTCGTCACCGGCACCCGCACGCATGTCGGACAAATCTGAATGGATTCATCCCCCAGCATTTTGCGGGTTTCGTACACCATTTTCATCTCTTCCGACGTGTATCCCTTGTATTTGGAACTCCCGATTTGCGGAATCAGGTTGAACGCGATCGGATAGGGGAAGCACTCATAGGCGTAATCTTTCCCTTCCAAGTGTGCTTTTGCACCGCCGATTAGGTCGCGGGAACCGGCAAGACCTGCCCCGCTCGTGGCTTGATAAGTGCTGACGACAACCCGTTTGATTTTGGAATAATCGTACAGTGCCTTCATGGCAACGACCATTTGGGTGGTCGAACAGTTCGGACTGGAAATAATCCCTTTGTGCTTACGAATATCTTCCGCATTGACTTCGGGAATCACGAGCGGCACCGTCGGGTCCATCCGCCAATAACCGCTTTCATCGACAACGACACATTCCCGTTTGACGGCTTCCGGAATGAAATCGCGAGCCGTGTCATCCGGCGTACTGGCAATGGCAAGCCGAACACCGTCAAAAACCTCCGGCTTCAATTCTTCGACCGTGTATTTTTCCCCCGAAAAAGTGATTTCTTTGCCGGCACTCCGCTTCGACGCAATGAATTTGATTTTTTTGTACGGAAATTTACGGTCTTCAAGAAGCTGAAGAATAATCGTACCGACGGCACCGGTGGCCCCGACGACGGCAATGGAATCATACACGGATGTCAAACCTTTCCCAATAGAAATAGACGATTGTGAGGAAATCCCCCGACTCGCGGCAAAACCTGCCGCACACATTGATTATTATTACGTTTCTCTGCTTTTCAACAAGGGGGCGGATTTTGTCCGCAGAACAGACAGAAGCCGGGTTTTTCTTTGGAGAAACTTGGAGAAAGAAGAGCGTCCGGTATTCCACAATCTTTATAAAAACAGGGAAAATACTTCATCGCTTGCGATATGCGGTGAAACAAAAGACTTTACAGACATCATTATTTTTTACCAAATTCAAAAGACAGCGGCAATAGCGGAATGCCCGACCATCCCCTTTGTGAAACAAATCAATACCCCTGCCAGCGACATTCCGTTGTTACAGTACCAATTACTAACTCACTCTAGGCGGTGTCGTCAATAGTTGCCAGAGGAAAGTCAGAATGTTATCATCAAGGGAAAAAAATGGGGGGGCATCAGATGGACGCGGCTTATCATCGGCATGACATTTCGGACGCAATGTGGACATTACTCGAAGAGCATCTGTGCCGGGACGCAAAGGCACATGGTGCGGCTGCACATAAAGCGGCAATGCCCCGCGACAATCGGCAATTCCTCTATGCGGCGTTTGGATCTTACGCACGGGGGCACGATTTGCCCCCGGATTACGGCGACTGGAAAAATACGCACCGCCGATTTTGCCGTCGGCGTGAC
>JAISQK010000366.1 GCA_031274255.1 Planctomycetaceae bacterium
ACGGGAGACCGCACAGACTACCCCCCCCCCCCATTTTGACATTTCGGACACAAAGTCAAGTTTTGCATGATTTTTCTCCTGAATTTGGAAAATGTTTGACGAAAATTTAACACAGACTGGCACAAATCAACCTGATGACTGTATTTTAATCACGACAATTCCAAAAGTCAAGCACAATTGTTACTTTTTTTGTGTTTTCTCAAAAAAATCTCGGCAGACGCACACGCAGGGCGAAACATTCGGTGCATTGGGAGGAAGGACAGCAAAAGGGAATAGGAGAACTTCCGTTTTTGATGATGGATCATCTTTGCCTCCGGCGGCCAACGCGAGGGCGTTGGATCCCAGTAGGGACTACCGTCCCGAACAATGACCCGCTCCTGTTAGTCGCTGGAATCAATAGGCGGAAAGATGATTCCATTGGAAGCCGACCGCGCAGCCGGGAGGCAAGTGCGATCCAACGTGCTACGTTGGCCGCGGCTCGCGACCGATTCTTGTCATTTTTCGGGGAGGGCCTCTTGTCATTTCAGAGGACGGAGTAAAATACATGACTGAGTAGGGTATTGATAGTCTTGAGGGTTTTCGCGGTGTTGAATTCCGGTTGTAAATTTTTTCTTGCCTTTTTTGTGTTGTCCGTTGCACTCCGCACCGGAATGACGGCAGGGGTTTGCGCCGAGGGGGGGACAGCAAATTTCACCGCAGATTTTGCCACACCGCAGCAGGAAATAGTGGCGGACTCCATTCAATACCTTCAAAAGTCGCTCTCGTATCTCAAAACGACGGACGATTCCGAAGTCCGTATCGCTCCGATCGTGACGGTCATCCGCGGACTTCTTGATGCCGGAGTTTCGCCGGAGGAACCGTTGGTGCGGTCAGGGCTGACGTTCCTTGCGAAGATTCATCAGGACGCTCAAAAGCCGGAAAGTACGGTTTCACTGGACCGGAACATCCTTCGGAAAATAGAAGCCTGTCTTGAAAAAGCGGCCGGTGCGTCCTTCGCGGAAGAGGATAAGGAAAAGGAATACGATCCCGCCGGTTCCGCGCCGGAAAGCGAAAGCGATACGGTATCCGTTTATCAATCGGTGGCGTCGCTGGAAACCTCGGACGGGGTGTCGCGGGCACTCGAATTTCTCCGTCAAACGGGGAACACCGAAGAGGATTCGTCCGCATGTCCTGTTCCTCAGGCGAACCATGCGTATCATGTGAATCTGTACGACAGCCGTCCGCTCCTTCCGATCCAGCCGCAGTATTGGGATGATTTTCAGTTGGACCGGCTTATTGCGGCGGTTCACCGGTTGAAAAATTATCCGCCGATGCCGGACCGCCCGGCATTCCCGGAAGAGGAGCTCCTCGGTCAACGGGCTGTCCAATCTCCGGTACAAAAGCGTGACAGACTTTTAAGCGGTCTTCTCACGGCGGCGTATCAGGAGTTGTTATTTGCTTCGATGTCCCCATCGAAGGATTATATTCGTGATTCTCAAGCGGCATTCTTTGCCGACAATCTCTATTCACTCCGAACGACCTGTCGTTTGGAATGATTCTTACGTATTTCTCTGGAAAATCTACCGACGGCGGTTGAAATTCCGGGACAGTCATGCGACCGCGGCCCGGCAAGGCTGCGGTTACAATGAAGGCAAAGCATACTGTCCCTGCCGTCTTTGGTATCACGTGAGCGGAACAACGGCGTTTTTATGTTGATGACGTGTTCGCGTCTGCGCTGTTGACGCCGCTGCTCTGAAAGTAGGGATATTAACAATGAGAAAGAATAAAAATCATGAGAAAGAGAAGAATCAAAAAGCCTGGAGGAATCAGAGCTTTTACACTGGTGGAACTCCTTGTGGTGATTGCGATCATCGGGATTCTCATTGCGCTGTTGCTTCCGGCTGTCCAGGCGGCACGGGAAGCGGCGCGGCGGATGCAGTGTTCGAATAATCTGAAACAGTACGGATTGGCGCTTCACAATTACCACGATTCCTATAACGGATTACCGCGGATGGAATTCCGGTATTCGGGGGGAAGCGGGGCCAATGTATGGACAACTTATCCGAATGGAAACACCGACCTGTCGATTCATCTGCGGATTCTGCCGTACATCGAACAGGGAGCGTTCCTTCAAACGGTTCCCAAAGACATACCGGTTTACACCGCCGCAACCGGAATGCACCCTGACATGATCCCGGTGATGGCGGAACGGGTTCCTTTGCTGAATTGTCCGAGTGAGTCGGAAAGCACAACGAAGCTCACCGCGACAGCGGGACCGAGTGCGGCGGGAATGAGACCGGGTACAGGAACCAATTATGTTTTCTGCAACGGAACCGGTGCCGGACCGTTTTATCAAATCGGTGCGGTAACATCCAGCGACGGAATTTTCAGCCGTGTCACAACGTCCCTGGCGCAGATGGCGGACGGAACCAGTAACACATTGATAGTAAGTGAATCGCTTCTGGCTTTTGAAAGTTCCTCGTCGAGCACCGACCCGAAAGCATGGCGGAGAATGCAGTTTACCGACAAAGCCGGCGGCGGAGGAGATTCGGGATATGAGAATATCGATCTTATTGCCGCAGCGAAGGAATCCGCTCCGTCAGGCGGAAGCCGCGGTTTTCCGTGGATTTCCTCACGGGGAACGGCGACGGGATTTTCGACGTATTACACGCCGAACACCGGAGCTCCGGGCAACTGGATTCGCGCTGCGGCCAACTCGAATTACAATTTTACGTCCAGCAGCCATACCGGCGGAGTGAACGCCTGTTACGGCGACGGAAGCGTCCATTTTGTTTCCGACACCGTGACTCTGGAGATCTGGCGCGGACTCAGCACCTGCAACGGCGGTGAAGCCGTGACGGTTCCCTGATATTCCGCCGAACCGCAAAAGGAAAACACCGTGTCCGCTCCGAGGTCTGCGACCCGCGGCGGAACACCGGTGTTTTCTCTGCGGGGAAGGAAGACACAAACGGATGGAAAGCTACCCCTGCGGCGGGGCAATCCATTATCATGAACCATTGAATTTAACAACGGAACTTAACAAGATGAGATCAACAGATAGGACAACACAAACAACAATCACGGAAGAATCCCCCGTGGAAGCATCGGGGCTGACGAAAATCTACCGGATCGGGCGTACCTTGGTGACGGCACTTTCCGACGTTTCCCTCCGCATCCGCAAGGGGGAGTTTCTCACCATCATGGGAGCGTCCGGTTCCGGCAAGAGTACGCTTCTGCATCTTCTGGCGGGGCTGACCGAGCCGACTTCGGGGAAAGTCCTCATCAACGGCGTCAACATTGCCGACATGAGCGACTCCGTCAAAACGCAGTTCCGGCGGCGTCACATCGGAGTCGTGTTTCAGGCGTTCAACCTGATTCCGACCCTCACCGCGGAGGAAAACATCCGTCTTCCTTCGCTGATTGAAAACGGCGGAAAATCGGTTCGTCCCGGCGTTCTTGACGAATTGATGCAAACGCTGGAAATCCGGGACCGGCGTCATCACCGTCCCGATTCCCTCAGCGGCGGCGAACAGCAGCGGGTGGCGATCGGGCGTGCTTTGGTGATGGAACCGGCGCTCGTGCTGGCCGATGAACCGACGGGAAACCTCGACTCGGAGAACAGCACCCGGCTCTGCAAGACGCTGCGGGAACTTTGCGACACCCGGCGGCGGACGATTGTCGTGGTCACGCATGAATCCGCGGTGGCGGACTGGGGCGACCGCTGCATCACCCTCAAAGACGGGCGGATCACCGGTCCGCGGTCGACCGGCAAACAGGAGCGGACCCGCAACGGCGAAGAAACGGAAAGCCTTTTTGCGGAAAAGGAGACGCCATGACACTGCTTCTTCGATTGATTTTCCGGGAAGCCTGGTATCACCGTTCCCGGATCACATTGGCGGTCATCGCGACGATGGCCATGTCGTGCATGATCGTCTGGCTCATCGGCAGTATCGACTTGATGATCCTCCGATTCGATCAGGACGCCGAAAACTATCTCGGACATTACCAGACGGTCCTGATTCCGCAGCGGGCGCCGTTTCCTTCCGCGGCTCAGGAGGCGGGAGCGTCCGCCCCGGTTCCCGCTCCTCCCGCGCCCGGCGGCGGGGGATTTTCCCCGCCGGTCCGGGTGCCGGAATCGGTCATCCGGGAACTGCGGGGCAGCGAACTGGTGATGCAGGTTTCCGGGGCGCGGCAGATTCGGAGCATCATGGCGAAAAAGACGGACGAGCGGAGTGCGCTGCGCCGTCAGCGTGCCGGAACGGGAACGCCGATGCAAAGTCCGGTGATTATCGGAATCGAAACCACGGAATCGCCGTTCGAGCTGGAGGCCGGACGCTGGTTTGCCGACGACACCGCCGCGGACGAACCGGTGATGGAAGGGGTCATGGGAACCGCCGCCGCGGCAAGCCTCCGCATCCCGGGCGGCGGCGCGGACGAACCGGTCCGGGTCGGCGACCGCGTGATCTGCCGGATTAATACGGCGGAATACGAGGTCCGAATCGTCGGACTGACGGAGCAGAAGCTTTCCGGCGGCGGGATGGGCGGCGGCCTGACTCCGGCGGTCGGGGCCGTTTACGTTTCGATGAAGACGGCGGAAAAGATTCGCCCCGCCGTTCCCGGCGCGGACGGCGAAACCGGTGTCGATTATCTTTACGTCCGGCTTCGGGAAGGGGCGAACGTCCGGCAGTTCCGGGAAACGTGGACGGCTCATCTGCAATCGCAGGGAATCCCCGTGCGGTTCCTGGACGCCGGCGCGATTCAGGAAGGACTGAACCGGAACCGCGGAGGGGGCGGGGCGGGGGGACTGATCGGAAGCAGCGCCGGTTCCGTCAACGGGATCATTCTCTTTTCGACACTCGTTTCGATCCTGATTGTTTTCACGACGCTCAGCATGGGGGTCAGCGAGCGGACCCGCGTGTTCGCGATGCTGCGGACGGTCGGAATGCCGCGTTGGAAGATTGCGGTTCTTGTTTTCGGCGAGAGCGTGATTCTCTCTCTTTTCGGCTGGGTCGGCGGGATGGCGGCCGGCTGGCTGATTCTGCAGTGGACCGTCTGGCTGCAGCCGGACGCGTTCGGCGGCGGAAAAACCGTTTCGCTCGGCATGACCGCCGTCACGACCGCCGGAGCCGCCGCTCTGACCGGATCGCTGCTTGCCGCCGTTTTTCCGGCGTGGCGCGGCGCACGGATTGAGCCGCTGGAAGGGATGAACCGCAGCGATACCGCTTCGATACGGAAAGACCGGTGGATTCTGTCCGGCCTGACCGGTGCGGCGCTGCTGACGCTCAATCCGATCGTTGTCTATTGGGAGGGGATGGCCAAAGGGGCGGAACTCCGGCAGTTCCTATACACGTACGTCGGACTCCCGTCGCAACTGACCGGCTGCCTTCTTTTGGTGCCGGTTGTGATTCTGCTGGCCGAGTTTTTCCTGACGCCGCTTGCGGCCCGGCTCCTTTGCGTCCGAAAAGAGCTTCTTGCCAACCAGTTGAGCGGCAACCTTTGGCGGACGCTCGGCACGACGGCGGCGCTCAGCATCGGTCTGGGCGTGTATTCGTTTCTTGAAATTTCGGGTTACTCGATGCTTGTTCCTTACACGCACTCCAAGACCCTGCCGAACACGCTGGTGACGATTTTGCCCGCCGGACTTCCGTATGAGGAGATCGCGGCGGTTCGGAATCTCCCGGGGGTCGATGCGGAGCGGTTTTTGCCGATCGCGTTGGAGCAGCCGCGGTTTTCGCAGCGGCAGTCGGAGCGGTTTGCCGTCAACGGACTTCCGGCGATGCAGGCCGGAGCGGGTGCGGTGGTCCTGGGGATTGACATTCAGGACGCGTTCGGCAAGCGTGCCGACGGCAGCCGTCCGCTGGTGCAGGCGGAGTTTCAGGAAGGGACCCTGGCGTCGGCGCTGGAGAAGCTGAAGACCGGCGGGCGGTACTGTCTGATTCCCGATTCGTTCGCGTTCCGGGCGGGGCTGCACATCGGCGACAAAATCGAGCTGGTTCCGCCGTCGGACGAACCGCCCGGACGCGGACGGGGAGGCGGTTTCGGAGGTCCGGCCTCCCCCGGAGGACCGGAGGGAACCGAGGCGTCCGGCGGGGAGAGCGTTCCCCCGGCGGGAGCGATGATGCCGGATTCGGGGGGAACCGTTCCCGGTCCCGGATTCGTCCCCGGCGGCGGCGAGGCTCCGTCCGGGTTCGGCGGAGGCCGGGTCGGACGCGGACGGGGAGGCTTCGGCGGCAGCGGTGAGAACATCCTCGAGTACGAAGTCTGCGGCGTGGTTTCGATTCCGGGCTGGCTCTGGATGGCGAAGATCAGCGGGATCCGCAAGCGGGGCTACCGTTCGGGGGCGTTGCTCCTTTCGTCTTACGAGGCGGTGAAGGACGATTTCCGGCTGACCGACGCCGCGTATTTCTGGTTCGACCGCACCCTCGACGCCAAGGGCAGGCCGACCGTTTCCGACGCGGATCTGGAGGAGGCGTTACAGAAGCTGGCAGAGAGCCGCAAGGGGGGAGCGGCGGAACCAAACGGCGTCCCGCTTGCGGCGTCCCGGCCCGCCACGGACACGCCGATGGTCAAGGTGAGTTCGCGGGAATACCTGACGGGTCAAGTCAACCGGCGGGCGGATCAGGTGATTCAGGCGGCGGCGAAGATGCCGCTGATCCTGCTGGCCGTTTCGTCGCTCGGGATGATGGGCACGATGGCCGCATCCATCCGGACGCGGCGGTTTGAACTCGGCGTATTACGGAGTCTTGGCGTCACGCGGTTCGGTCTGGTCCGTCTGATTCTCGCGGAGGCCTTGTTGATTTCCCTTGCGGCGATCGGGGTCAGTCTGGGGTTCGGCGTGATCGGCGGCTGGTGCTTTATCGGTCTGATGCGCTACATTTCGTTTTTCGGGGGATTCGTTTCGCCGCTGACGATTCCGTTTTACCGGCTTTCGGTCGGCTTCGGGGTGATGATCGGACTCTGCCTGACGGCGGCGGTGCTTCCGGCGGTTTCGGCGGCACGATGCGAGCCGGCCGAGCTGCTACGGCGGGACTAGGCAGCGAGGCGGCAGCGTGGCACGCTGCACCGCACTTGCCTCCCGGCTGCGCGGTCGGCCTCCGTTGGAATCGTTTTTCCGCCGGTTGATAGAAATTGGTTTTCTATTGGAAAGATTTTCCATCGGAGGGCGACCGCCTCGAAGAGGCCGGGAGCCTATTGGGATCCAACGCCCTTGCGTTGGCCGCCGGAGGCATCCCTTTAGTACGTTAAAAGAAACAATTTTCATTACAAGGAAGGAAACGCTGTAAATATGTTATTATACGAAACTTATGATGAATTCAACGCAATCTCCGAAGGACTCCCCGAACGTCGCGGAGTATAGCCCGAGCATCGCGGAGGATAGCCCGAGCATCGCGGAGGATAGCCCGAGATCCTCGGAGTAAAGCCCGAACGTTGCGGAGTAAAGCCCGAGAGTCACGGAGTGTACTCCGAATATCCCGGAGGATACTCCGAGAACCCCGGAGAGTTCTCTGATAACCTCAGAGAAGAAAGTAGAAATAAAGTAACAATAAACAAAAATCAGAATGCAAGGAACAGAAATATGACAACATTAAACAAAAATCAAAACGATTCCAATATTAATATTGAAGGAAAAAGAAAAGGGATGAGGGGATGCCTTCGGCGACCAACGCAAGGGCGTTGGATCCCGGTAGGCTCACACTCACTACGTTCGGTTCGCCGCCTGAGAGAAAATCTTTCCCAAAAAATGCCGGTGGATATCAACGACCAACAAAAGCATTCACACGCAGGATTCACTCTTGTCGAACTGCTCGTCGTGATTGCCATTATCGGGATCCTGATGGCCCTTCTCCTCCCGGCGGTGCAGGCCGCGCGGGAGGCGGCACGCCGGATGCAATGCACCAATCACCTCAAACAGATCGGGCTGGCCGTTCACAACCATCATGACACCTTCAACAGGTTCCCGGCGGAAAGCACATGCGGCAACGATCCCCTTCCAACCGCCCTGCGTCCCCGGACGGCCTGCTTTCGTGTGCGGATCCTGCCGTTTGTCGAGCGGGAGAGTACCGCGGATCTGGTTGACCTGAATCAGGAGTCCCTGACGGACGAGGAGCGGAACCTGCTCGGGTCCCATAAAATCCCCTTCTTTCTCTGCCCAAGCAACGAGAAACAGGAATGCGACATCGGAAGCTGGACGGATGACAGCGGCGCTCCCGTTGCGAAATACGCCTCTCATTATTACGGCGTTCCCGGCGCCCTGGGGAAGATTCCCGGAACGAACGCTTACTATCAGGTCGGCCCGCTGCAAACCGCGTATTCCGCGATGGGCGGCCGCGTGACGACGGGTCCCCACGCCAATACCGGAGTGATCATTCTGAACGGACTGCTGAGCTTTGCGTCCGTCACGGATGGCACGTCCAATACGTTTATGGTCGGCGAGATCTCCTGGAGCGGCTTCGGAGGTCATTATGACTGGGCCAGGGGAACGATGGTCAGCGCCGCCGGGATTCCGATGGTCAGCGCGAAGGGGATCGCCTACGACTGGCCGGTCAATTACGGCAAAAAGAAATCCGAGGCCGACACGCTCACTTTGACGTTCAACCTCCCCGACGGCACGGAGGACACCCGGAATTATCCGGTGCGCGGTCAGAATACCGCGGGACACGGCGTCGGCGGTTTCGGGAGCAACCATTCGGGCGGATGCAACTTTGTCTATGCCGACGGGTCCGTGCATTTTGTCGGTGAGAGCACCGCGCCGTCCGTGCTGCTGAGCGGCGCAAGCCGCGGTCACGGCGAAAGCGTCACGATGCCATAGAATCGGACGGGGGGGTTTTTCTTCGGAAATAGGGTTGAAACGGGACTTTTTCGGATTAGACTGGAAGAAAACCGGCTTCTGATTGACCCTGACCATGATGACAAACAATGTTTTCATTACTTCCGCCTCCTGAAAAACACAGTAACCCCTCTCCGCGTTCCGGACGCGGGAAACACCGCTTGTTGCGTCTGGAGGAGCTGGAACAAAGAGAGCTTCTCTCGGCAACACAGGACAATCCGATCCCGCCGCTTCCTTATGATTTGGCGGAAACGTTTCGCCGGAGCAATGATCCGGCGGCGGAACATACGATTTATCTCGACTTCACCGGTTATCTCACTCAGAACACCGCATGGAATACGGATTACGGGCCTTCCCTTGCTACGCCGGCGTTTTCCCTGGACGGGGATGACGCTCATTTCAGCGACGCGGAACTGATGGCGATTCAATACATTTGGGAATGCGTCGCCGAGGATTTTTCCCCGTTCCATGTCAATGTCACCACCGCGGTGCCCTCCGCCGAGGACCTGATGAAAACGGACGCCGCCGACAGCCGGTGGGGGATTCGCGTTGTCATCGGAGGTTCCGGGGATTGGTTCGGCGAACCTGCCGGAGGGGTCGCCTATGATCATTCGTTCCCGTGGAGTTCCGACACGCCGTGCTTTGTGTTTTCCGAAAATCTTCTCGGTTTTGTTTCGCTGCAATCCCTTCGGAATATTGCCGAAGCCGTGACGCATGAAGTCGGTCACACGCTCGGACTTTCCCACGACGGTCTGGCTTCTCCGGCCCAGGAGTATTACACCGGACATGACATCCTTCCTTCGGAAGCGGCTCTCACCTGGGCGCCGATCATGGGAACAGGGTACAACCGGAATCTTGTTCAATGGAGCCGCGGAGAATACAACGGAGCCGGAAACGGTCAGGATGATCTTTTCATCATCACGCATCAAAACGGATTCGGATACCGCACGGATGATTACGGAAATGACATGCTCACCGCGTCCGTGCTCGCGGCCGCGGAAGGTGTGTTTGCCGTGAACGGGATCGTCGAAACCAATACGGACCGCGATTATTTTCTTTTTCAGACCGCCGGAGGTCTCGCCGATTTTTACGCCGCACCCTCGTTAAGAGGAGGAAATCTTGATGTGCAACTGGAACTTTTCGACGGCGGCGGCACGCTTCTCGCGACCTCAAACACGGCGGAGGACAACTTTTTCGCGGCGGAAATTTCGATATGGCTTGAGGAAGGTGTCTATTATCTTTGCGTCACCGGATGCGGAAAAGGGAATCCCGCCGACGGCGGATATTCCGACTACGGCAGTCTCGGACAGTACACGCTCACAGCCTCCGGACTTGATTCCGGAGATTCTCCGTCGGCGGAATATGTGACACTGACCATGCCGGACGGTTCCGGTCCGCAGCATTGGACGGTCCGGCAAAGCGGGGAATCTCTCCTTGTTACAGATGAGAATGGAGTGCGGATTTTCGAAAAACCGCTGACGGAAATCGTGAGGTTGGAAATCCGCACGCCGCAAAACAGCCCGGCAAGGCTCACCCTGGACGGCTCAACGGGAACTCCGTATCTGGCCGAGGGACTGTTCTTCACCGGAACCTCGTCCCTGCCGAACGTTCTTGAAATTCTCGGTACCGAAACGGATGACACGTTTCGGATGGAACCCTCCGGCGGACATTTCAACGGACTGCGGATTCGCTGGGAAAACGTCCGTGCGGTTCAGCTGGACGGTCTGTCGGGAAACGATCAACTGGAATTCCGGGAAACGCGGGACGGCACTTCGCTGGTGTTTCAGGATTCGGTGCTGAGGGACGCTTCAGGAACATTCGCGATGACGGTTTCACGGATTGCGAACCTTCAGTTTTACGCCGCCGGAAGGAATAATCAGATACATCTCTTTGATTCCCCGGAAAGCGACACGTTCACGCTTCACGCGGACACGGTTTCCATGCAGGGAAATCACGTTTTACTGAATGTCGGCGGTTTTCAGCATGTGGAAACGGTCGCCCGTTCAGGAAACGACACCGCTTATCTTTACGGCGAAAAGGATACGCTGCTCGTTCTGAATGAAGGGAGCGCCGAGTATTATACCGGCACGCATTTTTACCGTGTCTGGAATGTCCACCGCGTGATCGCCGTGAATGAGGAAAACTCCGGCGCCGTGCTTCTTCACACCGGCTCGAACGGGACGGATTATTACACCGTTTCGGAAACCGCGATGACCGCGAGCAACTCCGCCGGAACATATTATCACGAAGTAACCGGTTTTTCCCCTGTTTTTCCCCGGCAGGTGCGGGACTCGCTCTTTCAGGACGCGGAATCTCCGGCGGTGTCCCGAAGCGAATTGCCGGAGACGGTTTTGCAGCTTCTGACCGAGGAACAACTTCGAAGCCGGCAATCAAAGGGATACCGTGCCAACGCGGAAAAGGAAATTCCGAATCTTCTGGAGGAGTTTGAAGAGCTGGCTCGGCTTGAACTTCTCTACGGCTGATTCAGGGCTTCGGATGGGAAAAATTGTGCCGATTATGACGGAATTGCAGCCCTTTCCACCCAAACAGAGGAAAAAGACACGAGGCAAACGGGAATGTTGTCGGAACAACGGGAAAAGAATGACAATGGAAGCCGAATGGAACGCAGTGACCATGAGGCAAGTGCCCGCCGGGGCTTCCCGGCTGCAACGTCCGCACGTTGGCTAACTCATCAATGTTTCACGGATCCGGCGGCATGCAAGCTCGGTCTGTAAATACGCATCCGATTGGAGGAGCGATGTTCCGGCATCGCATTTTTCCAATAGACCGCTCCATAGAACACTTTCAAACTCGCGAAGGAACATCTCCTTTCGCCAGTGAGCGTATTTTTCCTGAATGGCGGCTTTGAGTTCGGCAATGGCGCAACGAATCTCTTCCCCGAGAATTTTAGCCGCCGCTTCACCGCTGCCGGTCAGACCTCCGGCAAGGAGAAAGGCCGTGACTCCCGCCGAACCTAAAATCACACCGGCTCCGAGTATCCCGCAAGTCAGAATGGCGGCTCCCGTCAAAACGGCATGAGTCCCAAGCGACATCACATCCGCTTTGTGAAGAAGCTG
Organism: Planctomycetaceae bacterium; assembly: GCA_031274255.1. Lineage (GTDB taxonomy): Bacteria > Planctomycetota > Planctomycetia > Pirellulales > Thermoguttaceae > WRMR01. The sequence continues at coordinate 11,884 of JAISQK010000366.1, forward strand.
CCACTGTTTCGGATGATCGCTGATCCATTGGTCCAAAATCGCGAAAATCTCATGACGGATCCGTTCGTCGGTCTTGGGCGGCAGCGAGGCGTGAATCGCTTCCGTCCGGGCGAGGAATGTCTTCCAGCGGTCGCCGAGAATAAGTTTTCCGATTTCCGCCTTGAGAAAAGGATTCTCCGTTTGCGACCTCATCGTTTCCAGTTGAATTTTTGTCTTTTCCAACAGATTCAATACGGCCTCGAGTTCCTCATGCTGTTCGAGGGTCTGCTTTTGCGACGCAAACCGGTTACGGAGACTTCCCCAAACAGCCCGAACCGGAAAGAGTGTCTTGTCATAAACCGTGTTGATGTTTTGAAGAAATTCCGGGCGTTTTCCATTACACCATCTGCTGACTTCTTCCGCCAGCAAAAGTTTGGGAATCGTCGGCCACGGAAGCTCGGAATGTTCACGATTGCGAAGAATGACCGCCGCTTCCTGATACTGTTTCGCGGTATGAGCGATTTCCTTCAAGTACTGTTCCAGCCCGGTCACCGGATCAATCAACCGCCGAACAGCTCCCCAAAGTGCCTGAATTTTCAGCTCCTCATACCGGATGCCGCTGAGATAGCTGCGGAGTTCCGTCAGAGTCGGTGAAGCGGTTCCTTCCGGACCAATATCATAAACCGGAAGCGTCTGCTCCTCTGAGGCCGTCCTATCATGCGGTGTCACAAACACGGCAAGCGGCTTCACGCCGGTCTCCCGGAGAAATCCGGCAATCCACTCCGGCCACATCTTTTCGTACTGTTTATCATACGCCATGTTCCATATCAGTATAACAGGTTTCCCTGATTCCGCCGCTTCCCTGAAAAACCGTTTGACGGCTGCATCATTGTACTTTTGAGCAGTCATGACACCGATCAAAAGGTCGGAAACTTGCCGGATTTGATTGGCACGTTCCCAATTGATTTCCACATCCGAATCAATGTCAGGAGTGTCAAGGAGAATAAGATTTTCCGGGACACTTAGCCCATGTTTCCAAAACAACTTATGTTTTGCCGATTGTTCCACAGGATCATGTGCCGACCGCCACGGAAACCGCTCAAATTCCTCAAAATAGAACGGCAATACCTCATCCGGATCGGTATTCGGCGGAAGAATTGCCACGGGATGTCGAGTTCCGGCGGCATGAGATTCGATTTTACTGACGTTTTCCCCCGCCAAAAGGTTGAAAATCACGGACTTGCCCGTGTTGGTTCCGCCCATGAGAGAAATCACAAGATGTGACCGCCGCAAGAGTTGCGGCACAAGCTTCCGCCGAAGCAGAGAAAACCATTCCATTTCGAGCGGTGACGGCACTCCCAAGGATGTTGCCTGGGGATGGAGTGTCTCCAGTAACCGATCCAACATCAAAATGGTGCGGACAAGATCGTCGTATTTTACGTAGTCTTTACTGTTTGTCACTATTTTTGAATAATATTTGATTTTGTGCTATTGAACCCGCTTTTCAGCTTAACATCGTATTTTCCCATTTATTGATAAAAAAACAACCCAGCCGCAACAATTCCTTTAATCGTTATTCTGTCGATTTAATAGAAAATTGTTTGATATTCTGTCCTGTTTTTGTTGTTTTTTGCCGCAGAAATAAGCTAAAGTTATCAAATAAGTAAAAATCCCTTTCAATCGTAATGAATGATCGCATATGGTATTTCTATTAGTTGGATACATGTGGCTTTTTATCCACAGACCATTTGAAATTTGGGACTTTCTGGGAACGATCCGCATCGAACGGCTCTACATGGTCAGCATCACAATTTTTTGGCTGCTGTTCCACAAAAAAAGTACCGTACTCAATTATTCGACACTGGCATTATTTTTTTGGTATCTTTGCATCATTTGCTCGGACCTTCTCACCCCGGCGGGAGCCTCCTGGGACCGTGCAACGGAAGAATGTTCGAAATATTACCTCTTTACGTTTTTGGTGATCACAAGTATCCGCACGGAAAAGGAACTGAAAATACTATTGACCAGTTTTTGTGTCATTTTTTTTATCTATATGTTACATTCGTATTGGGAATTTCGCCATGGCCGTTATATTTATCGCATGGGAATCATTCGTATGGTCGGTGTTGATGTGACGATGAATGATCCGAATACGTTCGGTGCTTCTGTTATTTATGCACTCCCTATGCTCATTCCGCTATGGGAACTCAAGGTGAAAAATATCCTGCTCTGGTTAGGAACCAAGCTTTTTATCCTTGCCTCTTTGGGGCTTTCCGTACTCTGTATTATCCTTACCGGGTCCCGTTCGGCGTTTGTGGCACTTATTTTCGGCAGTGTGCTCCTTGTCTGTATTTCAAAACACCGCATACGTTTGTTCCTGTTTTTCGTCTTGCTGGCACCTTTAATTTGGGCGGTTACGCCGCTGAGTTTGAAACATCGGTACCTGACACTTATTGACCCTTCAATGGGGCCTGCTTCCGCTCAGGAATCCGCGGAAGGACGCTGGGAAGGAATGATCAAGGGAATTGAGATATGGAAAAAAGCCCCTGTCATCGGCGTCGGTCCGGGAAAATCCCGGAAATTTATGCCGGGAAAGGTACAAACACACAGCTTTATAGGACAAGTTCTGTCAGAACTCGGAGTCATCGGGATGGCTGTTTATTTATTGATTATTTTTTCCGTATTTATGAATTATTTGAAAACGAGAAAATATACAAAAATGTATCAACTTATCCGTCCTCCGGGGGATAATTATTTTCATAAGGTTTCGATTGCCGTGGCATTCTCTGTGATGGAACTTCTACTGCTGGGAATCGGCGGACATAATGCCTATCGTTACACTTGGATATGGTACACGGCTTTTCACGGAATTGCCGTTATGATACTTGTCAATAAGGTTTTTGATTGTGCAGACAGAGAAAATTTGAAAGAGGAGAAAATCGCTTGACCATGGAACAGCCGGAGAATTTTCGTGTCCTTGTTCCTGTTTATAATCCGTTGGGAGGGATTAAAACCTATGTACTCTCGTATATTCGTTATTTGAACGAATCCGGGTACCGGTTTACAATTCTTGCTCCAAAAGGAGAGGTTTTTGATCTCATGAAACAGGAAGCAAAAGACTTTCCAGAGATTCGGTTTATTGATGTGCCGGAGGGAAAAAGTTTCAGAAAGATGACGCTTGCCATCAGGAGAACACTGAAAACAGATTCCTACCTGGCCATTCATTCCCAGGGACTCAAAGGGGGGGTTCTGACAGCAATCGCCAATTGGGGAATCCGCAAACCTCATGTGATGACGCTTCACAGTCTGCTTGTTCCGCAAGAGGACATTCCGGGAAAAGTCAAATGGCTTAAAAAAAAGCTGATTGGATTTGTGACCCGTTATATTGATGAAATCATTCCCGTTTCACAAGATTGTCTCCAAAACCATTTGGATTACTTTCCAGGATGGAAAAAAGGTCCGTGTCATGTCGAGCCGATTTTCAACGGAATTGATCTTGACAAGTTTCAGTGTTTCAGCGATAATCCGCTATCGTATCTACGGAAGAAGTACGAGTTGCCGCCGGAAATGGTACTCATCGGTTTTTTTGGTCGATTTATGCCGGAAAAAGGTTTTTTACAACTCCTTGATGCACTGAAAATCCTCGTTTCACGCGGATACAAAGACCGTATTCGTTTGATTGCCGTCCGTGACGATCAAGGTTACCTGGAGTACATCCGTGCAGTGGAAACCAATGACACACTGCGGCACATGATTTGTTTGATTGATCAGCAGCCGAATATCGCACCGCTGATTTCGCAAATGAATGTTGTCATCATGCCGTCACTTTGGGAAGCGTGCCCGCTTGTTCCGATGGAAGCGATGGTTTTAGGGGTTCCTGTCATCGGAAGCGACTGTCTTGGTTTGCGGGAAGTCCTTCGCGGTACGCCGAGTTATGTGAGCCGTGCCGGTGATCCGGTTTCCATCGCCGATGCCGTTGAGGAGTACATTAACAATCCCTGGGACGAAGCGGCAAAACAGTTTATTCCGACGGCACGTGAACGTTTTGACGTGCGGAACGGTGTTAAAAAAATTGAGGCGGTTTACGCCGAATGGAAAAAGAAATGACGATTATTCTTGGAATTGACCCCGGTTTGAATACGACCGGCTATGGTGTGATCGGGACGGCTTCAGGAAAAGTGCGTCTGCTTGAGGCGGGAATTGTGCGGAGCAGGAGTAATATTCTGGCTGTGAAAATCCGTGAGATTTACGATGGTGTCCTTGATGTGATCCGCTCGTTTCATCCGAACGAAATGGCTGTGGAAGAGCTTTACTCGCATTATCGCCGTCCGCGAACGAGCATTCTCATGGGACACGCACGCGGTGCCATTTTCCTCGCGGCGTCGCAGTCGAATATCACCGTTTACACTTACGCGGCGACAAAAGTCAAAAAAATACTTACCGGTGCCGGTCACGCAAAAAAAGATCAGATACAACGCGCCATTCAACAGGAGCTGGAACTCAGCCATTATCCTGAGCCGCCGGATGTGGCGGACGCTCTTGCCATTGCGCTGTGTCACCATTATCATGGAAAGATCGGCTGTAAGGAACGTATCACATGTCCCCCGCTGCCGGTCAAAATCCTCGGCATTGATTCTCATTTCCCTGATTCCGCGCGGCGTGTATAAAAAATCATGAAACAAACACTGACATTACTGCTATTCCTGTTTTTTCCGATTTTGTCTCAGAACATTGCGCTGGCACAAAATCAGATAGTGATTCATCCTGATAAGAAGGCGAAGGAGCCGCAAAAGCCGCTCGTTGACGACGTCAAATTGCTGGACGCACTTGATCCCAATGGCGAAATCTGGGTCGCGAAGGACAAAAAGAGTGTGATTCTTCTCGCAACGGTGTGTCTGAACAAAGGCGTGCTGGAATTCTTCCTTTGCAGTACCGACACAAAAGATTACGAGTCAGTGGTTTCGACATCAGTGAAGCCTTACATGATTCACGCGGCACTCCTTGTCACGGGCATTGAGCCGGGAACACCGGTGATTCATTCGCCGAAGTTCAAACCGCCGACCGGTCCCGTCGTGAAGATTACTGTCCGTTGGCTTGATAAAGACGGAAAGCGTCATGAGACAGACGCACGAAAGTGGGTGCAGAACATCAAGTCGAAAAAGAGTTTAGAGTCTGACTGGGTTTTTGCTGGAAGTCTGTTTCGGAAACAACAGAATGGACGCCTGAGTTATCTGGCGGATTCGACCGGTGAAATCATTGGTGTCTCGAATTTTGCGACAGTGGTGTTGGATGTTCCGTTTGAAAGCAGCAATAATGATGACAGCCGTCTTTTTCAGGCATTCACAGAAAACATCCCTGAGTCCGGCACACCGGTCACACTGATTCTCACTCCTGAAAAAACCGGTAAGGACAAATTAGTCAGTACGATTCCTTCTTCTTTCCAGGTATTTCCAGAAACAGGCTACTGAAATCATGAAAAGACCCGTTATAATAAAAAACAGTCTGACATTCAAGGAAAGGTTTGGTCTTTTTCTCTCTTCACCGTAAATCATACCTGATGTCCCTTGAATATCCTTTCCGTTCCAGAAAAACCGCTCATGATAAGGATTATCCGCTATGTCAACATCCGTATTGATTTCCACATCAAACCCTTCCGGATGAAAAACGGAATCAGGCAAAGGTTTGTTGACAGACAGTATTTCCACCGAGAGTTTCTGTTCTTCCGTGACTTCGCCTTTTTCATTTTTTCTTTGGTAGACGGACTTCACCGGTAACCAAATACCGGAATAGTTTTCCACTTCCACTTCCGTACTGTCCAAAATGGTTCCATCCAAAGAATTCAGTTCCACGCGAAGCGGAGCATAACCTTTGTCTGGAGCAATCCAATAAATAAC
>JAISQK010000122.1 GCA_031274255.1 Planctomycetaceae bacterium
GCCGCGGCGGGCGGTTTGCCTCCCGACACCTTCGGTGTGGTCGGCATCGGTTGGAGAAATCCTTCCAACTGGAGACCGAAGGCATACTGGATGCAACGTCACGTTGCCCCGTTCGCGTTACTCACTGGAGTCCACGAGCGGAACAACGATTCCAACGCAAGCGGGGAGAAAGATGATCTATTGGAAGCCGAATGGAACGAAGTGACCATGAGGCAAGTGCGGTGCAGCGTGCCACGCTGCCGTTGCCCCGTTCGCGTTGCTCGCTGGTATCAATCGGCGGAACAACGAGAAACAGCAGGAAAGATTATCCACCGGAAGACAAATGGAACAACAGAGAAAATGGCAAAAAAGTTTCCTCTTTGGGATATTTTTGCTCTGGAATCCCATTTCATTTTTGCCCTTTTAGACGGGATTCCGGCATTATTGCGGCGATCACGGAGGAATTTTTAGAAAAATCTTTCATTTTTTGACTTTTTTTCGGCGATACCCGGAACGAAAAGTTATCTTATCAGAGAAGATTACGCTGTATTTCAATGACCTCAGAGAAGCAGGAAACCATGAAAGAACGTGTTTTAGCAGTTATCCTCGCAGGCGGAAAGGGATCGCGTCTTGACCCGTTGACCCGCGACCGCGCCAAACCGGCTGTTCCGTTCGGCGGAGCGTACCGCATTATTGATTTCGCACTGTCAAACTGTCTGAACAGCGGTTTCCGGCAGATGCTTTTATTCACACAATACAAGGCGATGAGCCTTGACCGCCATATCGCACGCGGCTGGACCCGTTACTTTTGCCGCGAACGGGGAGAGTTCGTTGATGTCGTCCCGCCGCAGCAGCGGATTGATGAAAGCTGGTATCAAGGCACCGCAGACGCCGTGTACCAGAATATTTTCACCATCGAAAAGGAAGAGCCGGATTATGTCGTGATTCTCGCCGGGGACCACATCTACAAAATGAACTACCGGAGTATGCTTGAGGATCACATTGCGAATCAGGCTCATCTGACCATCGGGGTTTTGCCGGTTGCCGTCGATACGGCACGCGGTCAGTTCGGCGTCATGGAGACGGACGAAAATCATCGAGTCGTCGGTTTTGAGGAAAAACCGGCGAGTCCGCGGACCGTGCCGGGCGATCCTTCCACGTGTCTTGCATCAATGGGAATTTACATTTTTTCCGCGAGATTTCTCTATGAGGAACTCTGCCGTGACGCCACCCGCCGTCACAGCCGGCATGATTTCGGTTGTGATATTATTCCGTCAATTATTGACACGAATCGCGTGTTCGCCTATCGCTTTATGGATGAAAACCGTAAAGCTCACGCCTATTGGCGCGATGTCGGGACGCTTGACGCCTATTACGATGCCAACATGGACCTCGTGACGGTTGACCCGTTGTTGAATCTTTACGATGAGGAGTGGCCGATTTCCACATATCATCCGAATTTTCCGCCGCCGAAGTTCGTTTTTGCGGAAGAAAACCGCTCCGGTCACGCGACGGACAGCATCGTCTGTTCCGGGACGATTCTTTCCGGCGGCAGTGTCAGCGGTTCCGTGATCGGACACCATGTTCGGGTCAACAGTTATGCTTCGATTGAGGATTCCATCATTTTTTCGCACGTTAATGTCGGACGCAACGCCCATATCCGCCGCGCCATCATTGACAAAGGTGTCTTGATTCCCTCGGGGATGGAAATCGGTTTCGACCCGGAACTGGACCGTTCACGAGGATTCACCGTGACAGAAAACGGTGTGACCGTGATTGCCAAAGGCGAAACATTTCCCGCATAATAATGTTCAAATTCAATAGAGTCTCGGCTCTATTCCGAAACCGAATAAGAATCATACACAGAATAACGAACGTAATAATTCAGGTAAACAAAAAACAAACTTCACAGATAAAATCTGTACGTGACTTATTGTTTACAAATCGACTTGTAATCTTTGTAAGGACCGAGTTTTCTGGTTTTTTCAACGATCTCTATGATAAATTCCTGAAATTTTTTACCTTCCGCAGCGGAAATCCATGAAAAATGGATTCGGTTTAAGTCGATGCCGATGGTTTCAAGAAGGTCACGGAATAAAATCCAACGCCGCCTTGCATGAAAATTTCCCGCCGTATAATGACAGTCGCCGGGATGACAGCCGGAAACTAATACCGAGTCTGCGCCGATTTCAATCGCTTTGATAATCAAATTAAAATCAATTCGTCCTGTGCAGGGAAGCCGGATGATTCGAATGTTGGCAGGATATTCCAGCCGGTTGGTTCCGGCGAGATCCGCTCCCAAATAGGTACACCAATTGCACACGAATGCAACGATTTTCGGCTCAAACGATTCACTGTTATGGTGATTTTCCGACATAATTAATATTATTGTGCAAAAATTGTTCAATACAAACGGTCAAACACTTTTGCTATTTTAACACATTTTTTTCTTTTGCAAAAGTTCATACCATCCGAAATAAACTTTTTTTCGCGAAAAATCGCCATCAGCAATCAACGGATAATACACGAAAATCTTGTTTATAATTCATGTTACGCAAAGTATCAAATTTTCCCTTGAATTTGATTGACACTATGCTAATTCCAGCCTGATTTAACGGGTTCTTGCATAACATGAGTTAGTAATTGGTATGGACATAGAGTTGATTTTTTGTCCCCTGAGAGGAAAGCCGCGAGCCTCCGGTGGGCAATGCACGGGCGTTGGATCCCGGTAGGCTCACACTCACTTCGTTCGGTTCGCCTTCTGATGGAAAACGTATCCAACGGAAACCGAATGGAATGCAGTGACCATGTGGCAAGTGCGATACAGCGTGCCACGCTGCCGGTGCAGTAGCATGCCGCCGCCGGGGCTTACGATCCAACAACAAAAAACGAAAACTCACAAAAAATGATGATGAAAAAGACAAATTGGATTTTCTGTTTGCTGATCTTCTTTTGCTGCACCGGTTGCGGCGGAAAAACCCCGGAAGGATTTCCGGCCAAAGTCCACCCGGCAAAGGTGACGGTGGTCAAAGGAAGTGAAAAACTTCAAAATGTTTCCGTCTATTTTGACGCCGGAACGCCTCAGAACTGGAG
>JAISQK010000146.1 GCA_031274255.1 Planctomycetaceae bacterium
ATCACGCCACCCGCTGCCCCTGCCCAAGATTGTCCACTGTATCTTCAGGAAAGGAGTTAACAATCGCTAAGTGAAGTAATGTCAATGCTTTGAGGAACCGGATGCGGTAATGCCTGCACGTCCGGATCTGTGGGAGCCCCGGACGAGTAATCGACGGGGCGACCCGGTCGTATCAACATCCGACATGGACATATGATTGTTCACCGCCATTTGCTGCGTCATGATGTGGGAACTGCCGTATTGTTCGGGACGGGAGGCATTGGCAAGCCCGTTGAAAAAACTGCTGAGCGTTGTACCGGGGGAGAGAAGCGACAGGGAATTTTCAAATTCGACACGCGGAAACCCGCTGATGAGCGAAATATCCGTATTTTCAAGCGTCATCCCTTCGTTGGCAATCACCGCGGTCTGTTTCGATGGTCAGCGTATTCGGATCGGAAATATCAATCCAGTAACTCGGCGACCAGGTGATTCCTTTGGTCAGGTAAAAGAGCGAAATCGTTCCGGCATCTTTTCGGGATTCCGTTGCTCCCACCTCGAAAATCATGACAGGAACCTTTCTTTCCGCGGCATCATTTTCCATTGTCTGCGTCGTCACGAGGGTTTCGACCGGAAAATCACTCTCGATAAAGAATGTTCCGTGGACGGTCTTCGGCACCTGTTCCAACCGGTAACGTCCCGGTCCGGGAATGGCAATGCTTTCCCTGACCGTCACAAGTCCGTTTTTGAAAAGGGCGACCGATTCAATATGTCCCGACACTTTTGTCGAGGGTTGTGTCTCCGCAGCCCGTACCTGGGATGACATTCCCATCCCTAAAGCCGGAAACAATAACACACAATAACAAAGTTTCATAAAACGCATGATTTTTTCTTTCTCTTTTTGTTAGCCCCGTAACAGAGCAGCGATCCAGCGTAGCACGCTGCACCGCAGTTGCCTCCCGGCTGCGCGGTCGGGCAACGTGACGTTGCATCCACTTGCCTCATGGTCACTGCGTTCCATTCGGTCGCGAGCCGCGTGCCACGCTGTCCGGGGCGTCCCGGCTTCAGCTCGCGACAATACTGAGAAGCTCAAGCATTTCCGGGGTGATGCGGCGGTGTTCGGTAAGGATTTCCGCAAACGGCGTCCGCACCAGCCGACCGTGAATTTGCCCTACCATTTTACCGGTTTCGCCGTCATGCAGAGCGTCTACCGCCCCGCAGCCGAGCGACGCGGCAAGAATACGGTCGGCGGGAACCGGAATTCCTCCCCGTTGAATGTGTCCCAAAATCACGACTCGCGAATCATAAGGACAGTCGGCTTCAATGAGCGATTGCTGAAGTTTCATCGCTCCGCCGAAATCGTCTCCTTCCGTAACAATAATCATCACCGATGTCTTGCCGCTCTTTTTGATTTCGTAGAGATGTTTGTTAATATGGGCGACATCCGTCGGAATTTCCGGCACACAAACAATTTCCGCGCCGGCCGCAATCGCGGAATAAAGTGCAATGTCCCCGCAGTGCCGTCCCATGACCTCGACGATAAACATCATGTCGTGGCTTCCGGCGGTGTCGTGGAGTTTGTCGGCGGCTTCGGTCACCGTGTGAACCGCTGTGGCAAAACCAATGGTGAAATCCGTACCTAAAAGATCGTTATCAATGGTTCCCGGAAGACCGATGATTTGCCCCTTCCAAACATTCGACAATTCCAGTGCTCCGGTGAGTGTGCCGTTGCCGCCGATCGGAATCAAAGCGTCAAATTGATGCTTGTCGAGAATTTCGGCACCAAGTTTGACTCCGTCCGGTGTCGTAAATTGTTTACAGCGGCTGCTATGCAGAATCGTGCCGCCGAGATTGGACAATCCGGAAACACTCCGCTTTCCCATGACGTCATTTTTGTCGGAATCACAGAAAAATTCCTCCTTCAAAAGGCCTGTATAACCGTGCATAATTCCTACAATTTCATCCCCACGGTCAACACCGGCGCGGACAATCGCTCTCAAGCACGGATTCATCCCGGGAGCGTCTCCGCCGCTGCAAAGCACACCGATTTTCATAGCATAAGTCTTTCTCGAAAAAAATTGATCAAATGAGACACGGAAACCAGTTTATTATCACCATTTTCAGCAAAAAAACAACCCCATTCCGGTAGTCTTTTTTCACCAAATTCCTCCCTTCGAGAAGGAATTTTGAACAATTTTATGATTTTTCAATGATTAAGGATTCTTGTTCTCGGAAGACTCGTTGCGTTTTGCCGTGTGTCTTTTTCCAAAAAACGTTTCCAGAATCAGTCCGGTTCCGGCGGCGGTGTGAATCGTGAACAATGTCAGCGGAATCAAAAAAACGCCAAACGGAAAACGGTGATGAATGCTTATCCGTAGCGACTCCACTGCGATCATGGCTGTGTAAATGACAAGTACACTCACGTAAATCATTGCAATAAAAGAGGATAGAACGCTCAGACACGCACCGGCCATCAGTCCGATCACAAAAAATGCCGGCATAAATAATAGCGGTGAAAATGCCCCGGGATGCTTGTGAATAAGACGGACACGCCCTTTTCCATAACGAACCATTTGTTTCCACAATTTAGGCAGAGTGTCTCGAGGAATATAATTGACACCGATTTCAGGAGAAAAGTAGCATTTCAGACCGGCTTCATCGAAGCGGCTGTTCAATTCACAATCTTCACAGGCATCAAAACTCTCGTCAAAAAGACCTATTTTATCAAAAACACTGCGGCGGTAAGCCACACCGACACTGTGGGCCGGTACGAATTGCGGTCCATCGGAATAAACAAACGAGTCGGGCTGGTGTCCAAGCCGGGACTGCCGCGACAAGGCAATTGCCGTCTGAACCGGACTCAGAGCATCGTGCAAAAGCGGTTGAGGACGTCCAAGTCCGGACACCTCCGGATTTTGCATCAAACAGTTGATATTCGTCAACATTTGCGTATCCCGAATCGTACAGTGGCCGTCCACGATCAGAATGATATCACCGCCAGAGGCACGAATCCCGATATTCCTCGCAGCACTCGCCAATCGCCGGGGATTTTTTAAAAGTGTGACGTTGGAATATTTTTCAGCGTAACATTCGGCCAATTCATAAGTTCCATCTGTAGAACGGCCATCCACCACAATAATCTCAAAAGATGTTTTGGGATAATTCTGCTCCAAAAGTTTATCCAGAACTCCTGTAATGTATTTCGATTCATTGTATACCGGAACGATAATACTGATCGAAAGCACTTCCGTGTTGTTATCAGGTTTGCTCCCGGAAGAGGAAACCTCATTAATATTAAGAGTCATACTTGCCATTCGACATCTTCTGTAAACAATTTTGGAGACACAAAACAAGTAAAATACACCGGTTAATAAAAGATAATAGCATACAGTGTGAGTCTTTTTCTAAAAATCCAATTCTCCAGACGGACTCGCTATGAAACTTATATGAAAAAACGATCCAAAACGGTGTGAATATTTCGGATCAATTCGGTCGGAAGGATGGAATGACAGATATTTTTACGGTTTGAAAAGGCCATGTCCCCTGCAAGACCATGCAGATAGACTCCCATTTTTGCCGACTCAAACGGTAAAATATGCTGCCCTGCCAGCGAGGTGATGATTCCGGTCAGAACATCCCCCGATCCTCCGACGGCCATTCCCGGATTACCTGTTTGATTGACGTAACATTCATTGCCGTTTGAAACAACAGTACGATATCCCTTTAGGACAAGGAGGACATTCCATTTTTGTGCGTATTCCAAAGCGAACTGCTCACGAAGATTTGGCTCTTTCGTGATTTTTTGACCTGATAACCGCGAAAATTCTCCGGGATGAGGTGTTAAAATGCGAATCCCGGCGGATTCGGCAAGATTTTTCCGCGTCATTTCGGGACCGTCCGCCGCGATGGCGTTGAGAGCGTCCGCGTCCATCACCATTGGTTTGGTGATCGTTTTATTGAGCCGGACGACCAAAGTGTCAATTTCCGGCGACCTGCCGAGTCCGGGACCAATCGCTACGACATCGGAATCTTCCGCAATTTCGATGATTTTATCAAGATTGGCAAGGTTGATCCGCCCTTCCTCGTCTTCCTTGAGCGGAATCGTCATGTATTCCGGAGCCAATGAAGCCGCAACGGGGAGTATCGTCTTCGGGACAGCCAGGCGGACGAGTCCTGAACCGGTGTGGAGAGCCGCCAGTCCGGCAAGCGAAATCGCTCCCGACATTCCGACGGAGCCGCCAATGAGCAGCGCACGGCCGTAATCTCCTTTGTGGGTGTCCGCGGAGCGAACGAGCTGCCGAAATAAAGTTTTCAATGGATCACCGATCCTATCAATAAGGATAGAAAAATTTCCCGGTAAAATCCGGTAAAACAAAGCGTTGGAGCAATCTGTATGATAGAATTTAAAAGACACCCTGTCCTAAGCGGTATTGTCAATATCAAGTATCCTTCCGGCAAGGCGCCCATATCATTTCATCTGAGAATTTTCAATGCAAAGTCAAAACGAAGAACATCCTGAATGGAGAAAACTATATTACGATGAAATTATACACATTCATCCGGTTTCGTGCAATTTCTCCGGTCAGGTTCATCAGATTTTTGAAGTCTGTAAGGTTTTCTTTTATGTCTTTGATATTGAAACCCGGATTCTCTCCTGTTCCAACTGGCTGGGGAATTTCATCAAAACAACCCTCCATTCCCAACTGCCGGGGGAAAAGGTTTCCGCGGAAGAAGGTTTTACACTGAAAACCATTCTGGAAACCGGGGTTGCCGCCGACGAACATTCGGCTTTTTTGGATTTCATCAATTCCGATACCGATCAGATGAAACATGGCTGTTTTACCGTCAATCCTTCAGGGGAATTGCCGGTCACTTTTTCTGTCCTTTCTTTTCCGGTCTTCGATGCAAACCGCAAATTGATTCAACGGGTGGGAATCGCGCAGGACATCACCGAAAAACGGCGGAGCGAGGAGTCCTTGCGGAAACATGAAATGGCGCTGGAACAGTTGATCGAAAAATGGCATTTTGACATTTGGCAGTACGATTTGCAGACTTCCGTCTTCACGGTTTCCGAAGAGAGACATTGCTCCGCCGGTTACGAAGAACACGAATATTCGCTGATCGGGGCTCTCAAAAAAATTTGCACTCCCGAAGACAGGGAAAAGGGACACCGTGCTTTCTGTGAGCTGATTCATGAGGGAAAGCCCATGGACATTCACATGAAAATCTTTCGTAACGGAAGGAAGGACATCAGCTACACCCAGGTGATCGGCGGTCTGGAGCGTGACAAGGCGGGGAATCCGAAACGGGTGGTCGGACTTCTCCGCGACCGCACCGAGGATCACCTCCGTGACCAGACGATTCAGCAAAGCGAAACGCGGTATCGGGCGATTTTTGAACATTCCGGCGACGCCATTGCCATCATGGAAGGGGAAACTTTCGCGGAATGCAACAGTCAGATGTTGAAGCTTTTCGGCGCGGAGTGTCAAGAGCAAATCATCGGCAAAACCCCTTGGGACCTCGCAACGGAAACGCAGCAGAACGGTATTCCGTCCAGGGTAGTTGCCAATCGGATGATCCTTGAAAGTCAAAAAAACGGGACGCAATCCTTCGAATGGATTTCCCGCCGGCTTGACGGGACCACCTTTTATTCCAATGTTTGCCTGACTCAGATTTCATGTGAAGGGGAGAAAATCCACATCGCTCTGATCCGCGACATCACCGCTCAAAAACTCGCCGCGGAATCGGTGTATTATCATCAGGCCTATTTGCATGTGCTTGCGGAAATCCGCAAATATGTTTACGGACTTTCCGAACCGGACATCATCTCCATTTTTCTTGAAAACATTACGGCGCATTTCGGTTTTTCCAAAGGGTGGTACGGCGAGTTTTCCAACGGTGTCATCGGTCCGAGTCTTCACGCGGGGGTCAGCAAAAACGTGACTGATGTGAAAAATGTTGTTGTCAACTCTCTTCCGCCGGAATGTCCGTTTCCGCTTGTTCGCGCGATCCTTTGGAAAAAACCGTGTTCGCTGGGAAAGATTCAGACGAATCCTGAATTTGTGCCCTGGCAGGAATTTGCCAAAAAAGGAAACTTTCATTCCACGATCACATTCGGCTTTCAGGTCAGCGGACGGCTGGAAGGCGGATTCGTTTTTTATTCCCAGGAAGCGATTGTCAGAAAAAATGTCACGGAATATCTGCTGACCTGTCTGAACGAACTGGCCCGGATCCTCTCGGAAAAACGGCTCTGGGAGGAACAGCGGCGGGCACTCCGTTTTGCAAAAGAAAAAGCGGAGCAGGCGGCTCAAACGAAGAGTAACTTCCTGGCCAACATGTCCCACGAAATCCGCACTCCCATGACGGCGATTCTCGGCTACACGGAAATGTTGATCGACAAACGCACCGCGCCGGACAAATACGACGACGCGCTAAAAGTGATTAAGAACAACACCGAGTTTCTCCTTCACATTCTCAATGACATTCTTGATTACTCCAAAATTGAAGCGGGCATGGTCAAAATCGATTTGCAGCGGTGCCGGATTGATGAGTTTATGGCTCGGATTGCGTCGCTTTTTCATGTCAAGACCCAGGAGAAGAATCTCGACTTCAAAATCAGGAGTACGACACCGCTTCCGGAGGAAATTGTCACCGACCCGTTGCGGCTGCAGCAGATTTTTCTCAATCTTGTCGGAAACGCCATCAAGTTCACTTCAAAAGGAAGTGTCGAAGTGGTGATTTCCTGGGAAGGGAGCAAGGAGGAGGAATTCGGTCAGCTCCATGTTGACATCACTGATACCGGCATCGGGATTTCCGAGAACGCTCTTGACAGCATCTTTTCGCCTTTCGAGCAGGGGGACAATTCCAGGACGCGCATTTACGGCGGAACCGGTCTCGGACTGGCCATTTCGCAGCGTCTTGTGAAGCTTCTCGGCGGAGAGCTGACCGTGACGAGTCAATCCGGCCAAGGAAGCACTTTCACCGTGACACTGCCGCAGCTCGTTTCCGCGAACACACGCTGGGAAAAGGACATGAATCTGGCGATTGTTCGAACGCACGAAAAAGAAAACCACACCGACACGCATCACAAACAGGAGGAACTTCACGGAAAACGGATTCTTCTTGCGGAAGACGGCAAAGACAATCAACGTCTTTTCACGATGATTCTGGAAAAAGCGGGCGCGTCCGTGCTGGTGGCCAACAACGGTCAGGAAGCGTTCGACTTTGCGTTCCAAGCCATGCAGGAGGGCCGTCCGTTCGACATCATTCTGATGGACATGCAAATGCCGGTCATGGACGGCTACACGGCCACGGTTCATTTGCGGCAAAGACATTACATCAAGCCGATTGTCGCCCTGACCGCGCATGCGATGTCGGTGGAGCGTACCAAGTGTCTTGCGGCGGGATGCAATGATTTCATCACCAAACCGATTCTCCGCGACGCGCTCATTGACGCCGTGCTGAACAATATTGATGTTGATGAGCCGGTCGGTTACCTGTGACCGGCATCCGCTCAACAGGCGGGGAAAAAACGGAGTCCGGCGGTGTCAATGGAATTGCCGGCACCGGATTACCGATACCAGATTGCCGACGCCGGAACCTCACACGGAGGAGACCGGCAGCGAATCAATAAAATTCCGAAGGAGCCGTTTGCCGATAATGGTCATGATGCTTTCCGGGTGAAACTGGATTCCCTCAATCGGAAATTCACGGTGCCGGACGCCCATGATTTCATGATCATCCTCCGATTCCGCCGTGATGATCAGTTCTTCCGGGAACGTTTCACGCTTCGCCACGAGCGAGTGATAACGCATCGCCTCGAACGGTCCGGTGATTCCTTTGAAGACTCCTTTGCCGTCGCAGGTGATCCGTGAGGTTTTACCGTGCATGATTTTGTTCGCCCGCACAATGTCGCCGCCGAACGCCTGCACGATGGACTGGTGACCGAGACAGACGCCGAAAATCGGAATTTTGCCGCCGAAGGTCCTGATGACATCAAGCGACACGCCCGCTTCATCAGGATTCCCCGGTCCCGGCGAAATGACAATGCCGTCGGGTTGAAGCGATTGAATCGCGGGCAGGTCAATCTTGTCGTTGCGGTAAACCTGAACGTCGCCGCCGAGCATCCGCAGATACTGCACGAGATTGAAGGTGAATGAGTCGTAATTATCAATCATTAAAATCATGGAAATTCTCTCTTTCTCATTTACTAATTAAGCAGCCGGGAAGCCCCGGCGGCAACGTGGCACGTTGCATCGCACTTGCCTTCGGCCTCAATAACCCGCTCCCGCTGGTCGCTGGAATCTACTGGCATTTTTGTTTTGTGTTCCAATTGATTCGTTGTAAAGATTTTCTAACTATTTCCCTTTTGTTCTACCGGTTGATACCAGCGACTAACAGGAGCGGGTTTGGCTCTCGGGACGGTAGTCCCATCAGGGGTGCAGCGGTCTACCGCTGCCCGCCGGAGGGAAGCATGCTACTTCACCGCAGTATGCCTTCGGCCTCCGTTGGAAAGATTTTTCCAATTGACGCCGACCGCACCAAAGGTGCTGAGAGGCAAACCGCCCGCCGGGGCTTCCCGGCACCCCCAATTCCCGTTTGCCAACTGGCAATTCCCAAGTGGTACTTAGGAGCCGTCAATAAATAAACCTAACAATTAGGTTGAATGCAATAGTTCCATTCACCATGAAAACCACTTCTTGCTATCTTGCATTTTGCCAGTTCCCCGTCGCTAATTTTTATTCCTGTTTCA
>JAISQK010000162.1 GCA_031274255.1 Planctomycetaceae bacterium
CACCATTCCGTCGCCGACAAGGCGATGGCGGCAAGAATCAGCCAGAGCCGGAGCGGATATCCGAAAGTCCGCGGCCTTGCCGTCTCGTCCGCCGGAATCGCGCCGAACGAATCCGGCACGGCACGGAGATTGCTCTCACGCGGGTCAACGAGCCGGGGGGGGACGGGGCCCTCCTCATGACTTTCCCGGAAACGGTTCAGCCCGTTCGAAATCAAAATCGGAAACGCGGTCCGAAGTGCAAAATCCCCGCGGTCCAACTCCGCCGAAAGAAAAAGAACATGGCGTCCCGGCGAAGTCCACTCCAAAAAGACAGGGTTTTCTTCCGACGCCGAGGCCAGAACCGTCGGCTTACCGCTTGCGGAAACCTGCGGAATCAGTGTCCGCATTCCGAATATCCTGAGATTGCGGAACGAGACATTCCTCATCAGCGGCGACTCTTTCCGCTCGTTCGTCACAAGCGGAACCTCAAGCGGCTCGCCGATTCGGCAATAATCGGAATCCTCCCGCGGGTCAATGACAAACACGTGACCCGGCGGAATCACCGGCGGCACCCGGCGGTGAATCACGAGCACGGCCCCGTCGGGAATCGCCTCGGGACATTGTTCCAGCCGTGTTAATGCAATGTTCGGCTGGGAACGGAGAACATGCTCCAGAAAAAAATTCTCCTCGCCGAAGAACAGAATCTTCTGCACCGGCACATCGGGAAACGCCGCAAAAGCAATATTGTCCGCCGCCAACGCATCGGAGGAAAGCGGGTCGGACGAAACCAGTACCGCCTTGAGCATGCCCCCCTGTTCGCTGACGCTTCGGAGAATTTGCGTGTGAGACTCCCCGGGGGCAAGCTCCAGCGGAATCACATCAATAAGTCTGCCGTCCCGCTCGATTTCCAGACGGCACTCCGCTTGTGAAGTGCCGAAATTCACCGTCTCGAACAAGGTTTCATATTCGGCGGTATCCCCTGGAGAACGCCTCGGCTGAAACCGCGTGAGGGCGATGTTGTTCTGCGGCCGGCCGACCGGAAGGAACCGGACCTCTTCGGAGCCGAGAAATTGCGGAATCTCCGCCGCGTTGCCGTCGGTGTAAACAAGGATTTTCGAATGCGGTTCCCCGGCAAGCAGACGCCGTGCCAGCTCCACCGCCTGCGCAAGTTCCGTGACGGAACCGGTCGGCGGAATTTCACGGACCTTCCGCCGCAGCGTGGCAAGATGATCCGTAAAGCCGGTCACGGTCCGCGGTTCGGACGACGCGGTCATCAGGGCGATCCGGTGCTCCGCGTCCGGCGGCGATTCTGCAAGAGACCGCAAAATCCGCCGCTTGACAAGCTCCAGACGTGTCCGCTTTTCCGACGGCTCCACCGCATTCATGCTTGCGGAATTGTCCACGAGGAGAACCGTTTGGGACACGTTTTCCGGCGGACGAACCGACGGATGGAGAGCCGCCGCGGTCAGAAGAAACAAAAAGAGCAAACCGGCAAGCATCGAAAGCGGATAACGGAACCGGCGTCCGAATGTCCGAAAACGCTGTTCGTCGAGGATTTCCTGCCAAAAGAGAAGGGTGGCGGTGATCTCTTGCTGCCGCCGGACTTTCAACAGATGAAACAACACGATCGGCACGGCGAGAACAAGCAGACACCCTGCTGCGGGATTCAAAAATTCCATGTCGATTCCGTCTTAATCCTTTCGCGGGTGATGTTGAGTGCGGGTCACTTGGAGTGAAATCATCGGAGCGGCGTTGATGGCTGATGACCGGCGTCAGGGCGACTCTCCTTCCGCAACGGCAAGGGCGATTTCGATCCGGCCGAACGGGGCACTCACCTGAATCCCGGAAACATGACCGCGGATTTTCTGCACGGATTCTCTTGCGATTTCGACGCCCGCCGCCAACTGATTTTCGCGCGATTGGGCGGAAACCGCTTCCATCCGGCGCATCGTTTCCTCCGGAATCGTGACACCGGGAACCTCATTTTGCATGAAGACGGCGTTACGGTAACTTGCGAGCGGCCAAATTCCCGCGATGACCGGGATCGGCGAGTCGATTTCCTTCAAAAACGCCAGAAGTTCCTCCGGATCAAACACCGGCTGCGTGATGGCAAATTCCGCGCCGGATTCGACTTTTTTACGGAACCGGTCGATTTCCCGCTCCTTGTCGAGAGCGGTCGGATCAAGGCCGACTCCGATGACGCAATGCGTCGGCGGGTCGATGGCCTGTCCGCCGAGGTCGACACCGCGGTTGAGCCGCTTTTGGACCGCAGTGATCCCGATGGAATCCGTGTCGAAAACGCCGGTCGCGTCGGGATAAAGTCCCAGTTTCGGAGGGTCGCCGGTGATGAAAAGGAGGTTTCGTATCCCCAATGCCGCCGCACCAAGAAGGTCGGCCTGCATTCCAATCAGATTTTTGTCACGGCAGCAAACATGCAAAATCGTTTCGACTTTCGCTTCCCTCTGAATTTTTTCGGCCACCACAAGCGACGCAATCCGTGAACTTGCCCGCGGTCCGTCGGGAAGGTTGATAGCGTCAATGCCGTGCCGGTACAGGATCCGGCATTTTTCGAGAATCGCCGACAAATCATATCCCCGCGGAGGCACGATTTCCACCGTCGTCACCCACTGTTTGTTGGCCAGCTTCCACGCCAGCCGCGACCGCTCCGCAAACGGCGACTCCTCCTTTTCCTCGACTTCCGGTGCAACCTGCTGCAGTACATGATGTTGCGACAATCTCGCCCGTGAGAGCGGTTTAATCATTTTGGCGATTTCCTGAATGTGCTCCGGCGTCGTTCCGCAACAGCCGCCGACGGCCGCAACTCCCAGATTAATGTAACGCATTGCGTAAGTGGCAAGATACTCCGGCGAACAGTGATAAATCGAACGTCCTTCGACTTCACGGGGCGTTCCGGCATTCGGCTGGATAACCAATGGAAAATGCGTCAAATGAACCGCCTGCTCCACCGCCTCCAAAATGCCGTCGGGACCGAGTCCGCAGTTGATCCCCAGTGCCGACGGCTGAGAAAACTCCTCTGAAAACGGCATAAAAAGCCGTTGAATTGTTTCGCCGGAAATCGATTCGCCTCCATGCACCATCGCGCAGGATAGGATGTACGGAATTTCCGACGTTTCCGGGTGACTCATCGCCTGCACACAAATTTCCATAAGTTCCCGTGACGAAAGGGTTTCAAATAGGATAAAATCCGCGCCGGAATCAAAAAGAACCTTGGCCTGTTCAATGATTTCCTCCCGAAGTCCGGCTTGAGAATGTCCCGCAACACTCAAGTGGCCTATTGATCCGGCAATGGACACCGGAGTGCCGCTATTTTTGATGACTTCCCTGACGATTTCGACCCCGGCTTGATGGATTGCCGTCATTTTATCGGCAAGGCCGTATTTCTCCAGAGCCGAACGGTGCGTGCCGAATGTGTTGGTCGTCATAACATCCGCCCCGGCATCAAGATAACTCTGATGAATCCGCCGGACAAGATTCGGGTCGGTCAGATTCAGCTCCCCGTAACAGCGGTTGGTGAAAACATGGTTTCTGTACAGTTCCGTTCCCATCGGGCCGTCAAAAACCATGACTTGTTCGCGAATTTTCTCTGAAAAGGATTTTTGTATTGTGTTTTTTGTCATTTTGAGTGGATTTTTCTGATTAAAACTCTTGTTTTATCTGCACCATTACTGTTTTTTTATTAATTCCGTAATAAAAATATACTATTCTATTATAGACTGTCAGAAGCGTGTTTTTTGTAAATATCGGTTATAATAACAGTGATGTATTCTTCGGCATTTGTGTATCAGGTTACCCATGTTTCGATTTTTGTACCCGCATTACCGCGTCAATAGCGTTCTCGAACTGACTGGCGAATGGCTGATTCAGCAGGAAATCTTTACCATTTTTCTTGACGTGGACAACACCATCAAGTTCTACAAGAGTACGCTGGTCACGTCAGATGTCGTGGACTGGATTCACGAACTGCAACGTAATCATATCCAATTTTATCTGGTTTCCAATGGCCTCTCCAAACGGATTTCCCACGTGGCGGAACAATTGGGGCTTGAATATGCGGCACCGGCATACAAGCCGTTTCCGTATGTCTGTCGGCGTCTCATGTGTCACGAAAAACTTGACCCGCAGTACGTCGCAATGGTGGGGGATCAGGTTTTCACCGACGTCATTGCCGGAAACCTCGCCGGAATCCGCACCATATTGGTCAAACCGATGCGGCCGGAGCAGGAGCCGTTTTTTACACGAATGAAGCGTCCTTTCGAACAATGGGTGCTCAAACTCGAACGTTCTGAATACAGCGAACAGTAATCTTATGGCAAATTTATGGAAATCTCGTGAAAAAGTGTTGACTTTTTCTGTATTTTAGTGTCCAATATTATAAGGGGCGTTTCCCAAAAGGAAATCTCCGTTTCGGGTCAGTCGGGCAGGCTGCATATCTTGTGGAAAGACGAAAATTATGTCAAGGAATCATCATTCATTATTCAATTCGTCCCGTTCCGGTTACACACTGGTGGAAATTCTCGTTTCAGTCACGCTGATGCTGATGCTGATGCTGGCGGTGACGCGGCTTTTCCAGTATGTGGGAAGCACCGTAACGCTGGGACAAAACGAGTTGCTCATCTCCAAAAAAATCCGGGGAGTCCAGATTCTCCTTGAAAACGATCTCAAATGCGTCACGGTGCCGATGTCTCCGCCGAGACGCGCCGCCGACAATGAAGGCTATTTCTGCTACATCGAAGGCCGCGGCGGATATTATGGAAATATGGGGTGGACTATTGATAAAATTGCTTATAGTCCGGATTCATCTTATGACAACACGGTTTCCGATACCGATGATATTCTCATGTTCACCGCCCGTGCCAAAAGCGACAGTGAAAAGTTCCGCGGACTGGTCAACAGAAACATGAGAGAGTCGCACGAGGCGGAAATCTGCTGGTTTGTCCGGGGAACGACCCTTTACCGGCGTGTGCTACTTATTGTGCCGGATAAAGATTTAGACTCCAATCGAAATCCTGTCGGTTTTTATAAAGATAACGATGTCTCCGTTCACTTGGATAGTGCCGATAATATTCGTGCCAACACACTTGCCGATTTGACACGCCGCGAAAACCGTTACGGACACTGGTCGAACAATCCGAATATTGCGTTTCCGTTTCCGTATTCCCTTTATAATGATCCGGCGTGGTACTGGTTACGGCTTCCGACGATGGCCGATTGTACCAGCGGTAGCGGAAACAGTGCCAATTGCTATTATTGGCAAGCCGGAAAGCAGATTTATTCCAATGGTGTGCTGACAAGCCTGTTCAATGTCAACAACGGAACACGGACGGATTTGCCGCTCAATTGTTCTGCCCTTCCTGATGGAAATGGATCATTTATTGACTTTTGGGAAAATCCGACTCCCTGGACGCAGGACAACGGAAATTTTTCTTTGGTTCAAAAAACCGGTACTCTTGTGGACGATCAGATATCTAATCCCGGAGAGGGACTCAATATTCCGACATTAGCTTCCGACAGCACTTATGGGACATACGTTAATAATTTATATTTTGCACCTCCCGTTACGAATTTCTCGAATCAAAATCCCCGTTTTGAAGATGTCGTGTTGACAAATGTGATTGGGTTTAACGTTCAGGCATGGGACCCGGAGTTGAATCGGTACACGGACTTATGGGATGATGCGCTCTATAAGCAATCCTCATATTACAATTTTGCTGCTTATTATTTTAAGCCATTATCCACTAATCTGTCCATTGGAATAGGAGCGACGAAAACATTAACGGGACCTGGTGCTTATGGAGATATACGAGTGAATCCCTATAATTCCAATGAGACTTTTTTCCATATGCCGGGTGTTTACGAAACGTGGACGGATGCGTATGAGTTGGAGTCGGGAACGGCTGTAAACGGTATTTACAATGACACCAGTGAGGACTACATGAAACATGTGAGCGAATGGGCATATCCGCCGCCGTACAATGTTCCGCTTCGCGGCATTCAGGTCAAGATTCGCGTCATGGACCCGAACACCAAACTCCTCAAGGAAGTGACCGTCAAAGCCGATTTCAATGTCCGGTAAATCCGCGCGCCGCCGAAGGGGAATGGCACTCTATGTCGTGGTGCTGATTGTGATGCTGCTTTCACTGGCGGGCTATTCTTTCCTCGCGTTGACCGCAACGGAGTACGAGGCTGTACAGATTCGCGGCGTCGAGATTCAGGCACAGCAGCTCACGGAGTCGGGGACGGCATGGCTGGAGTCGGTGTTGACACTGCCGGAAACCGAACGCGGCAAAATCGGCGGACTCTACGACAACCGCAGACAGTTTTGCGCCGTGCCGCTGCAACGGGAAACGCAAAATGACACACTGATTCTCCCGGACACCGGACGTTTCACGGTTTTGTCGCCGCGGATTGAAAATTCCGGCATCATCGGTGTGCGGTACGGTCTGACAAACGAATCCGCCAAACTTCATCTGTTAAAACTGCTGGAATGGGAGTCGCAAGACCCGGACGCGGCAAAACACGCTCTCGAACAGCTTCCCGGCATGACGGAGGTGATGGCGGATTCGATTCTCGACTGGATTGACGCCGACCGAGTCACGCGGGCAAACGGCGCGGAACAGACGGAATATCAGCGTTTGAACAAACCTTATGCTCCGCGGAATGCCGTGCCGGTGTCGCTGGAGGAGTTCCTGTTGGTCCGTGCGGTGACGCGGAAAAACCTTTTTGCCGGTGACGAGAATTTCAACTTTGTGCCGGATGAACTGGAAGCCGGACACTCGCAAAATCAGACGTTCCCGCTTCCCTGGACACATTTTCTGACCGTGTTCAGTGCGGAACGCGATGCCGGTCCGGAAGGTTTTGCGCGAATCGACCTGAACCAGCCGAACCTCGAATTTCTGCATCAGCTTCTCGAACAGCGGGTCAGCCGTGCGGCGGCGGATTTCGTGGTTTTGCTCCGGCAATACGGCCCCGTGACAGAACCGGCGGCTGTTACTGATAATGACCGCGGCCGCCGGAATGATGACAGTATCCCGACCGCATCCCGAAGACGGTCACGGCCGCCGGAAATTCTGATGGATTACACGATTCCCGGAAGTCACTCACTCACAACGCCGCTGGATGTGCTGGACGTGTCGGTGAGCGTCCCGGGACGGGAAACACCGCTGCCGAGTCCGTTCATGACGGCGGATCCGAGACAGCAAACATCACTGCCGCTCATGCTCAGGTTTCTCGATCAGACGACGACGAGTCCCGTGACAACGATCATCGGACGTGTCAACATCAACGAAGCACCGCGTGAGGTTCTCCTCGCAATTCCCGGGATGACGCCGCCGATGGTTCAGCGGATTCTCACACGCCGACCCCGACCGGGAACCGTCAATGCCGCGTTCCGGCATCCGTCGTGGCTCCTGACGGAAAGAATCGTCGATCTGCCGACGCTCAAGACGCTTTGGCCGAATCTCACCTGCGGCGGTGACGTTTACAGTGCCCAGGTGATCGGCTTTTTTGATGAGACCGGCACATTCTCCCGCCGGAAAGTCACCGTTGACGCTACGATGATTCCGCCGCGTGTGGTTGACACCAAAGAGCTGACCGGTTACGGCATCGGATTTGCCAATACCGTACTGTTCGGAAACACCGCCGTAACACCGCCGGAAAACTCTATGGATTCCATCATGGACGCAATGCAGCAGGAGTAACTCTCACTCTCTTCCGGTCTTTTTGTTTTATGTTTCAAGTGATTCATTGGGAAAACTGTATTTATACAGGAGTATTACGGCTCTCCGACGCCTCCTTACGCGGCACGCCGGTTAAACATCTTCTTCCTCACTTCGCCGGCGGAAAGCTTTGTTCACGATTTCAGCGGAGGGAGGTTTACTGAAAAAACTCACTATCGGCAGCGTTGCAAACGGGACGATCATCGCGGCACTCGCAAAAACCGGACTCAACGCACTGGCCGCTTCTTTGCCGTAAACGGCAAGCCAGGTGAAGAAGAGACCGTTCGAAAGAATCAGTCCGGTGAACATCCCTGCGTAGGCTCCGGCTTTGGCGGCACGTTTCCAGAAAAGACCGTACAGGAACGGTGCCATGAACGAACCGGCAATCGCTCCCCAGGAAACCGACATCAGCGTGACAATCCAACTGATTTTGCCGACCGCCACGACAAAGGAGGCCAATATGAAAAAGCCGCTCAAACACCGCATTAAAAAGAGCATTTGTCCGGAGGAGGCTTTAGGATTAAAATAGCCTTTGTAAAGGTCGATGGAAACGGCCGAGGCGGAAACCAGTACCAGCGAAGCCAGCGTCGTCATTGATGCGGAAAGGACAAGCAGTAAGATGACGGCCATCAGGACAGGAGGCAGATAAAGAGACAAAAAGTCGGGAACAAGCCGGTCAAACACAAGTTCATTACCGTCCAACGGCAGAAATTCCGGTGCCGTCAGTTGACACATTGAACCGACAAAATAAGCCGCTCCGACAACAAATGCGGCAAAAACTGTCGTGACAATTGCTCCGCGGACAATTTGACGCTCCTCTTTAATGGCGTAATATTTGTGAACCATCTGCGGCATTCCCCAGACACCGAATGACGTCATAAAAACCAGTGACGGGAGGATGAACCATGGAGCTTTCGGAATCGCAAGAGGCTCGCCCGCAGGAAGTGCCGACCTCTCCCGGTGA
Source organism: Planctomycetaceae bacterium (assembly GCA_031274255.1). Taxonomy (GTDB): domain Bacteria; phylum Planctomycetota; class Planctomycetia; order Pirellulales; family Thermoguttaceae; genus WRMR01. The sequence continues at coordinate 8,680 of JAISQK010000162.1, forward strand.
AGGTTGTTCACCTGTTCCACGACATTGGTCCAGCCGCCGAAATGCGAAACAAGGAAAAACACCATCAGAATCGCCCCGGTGAACATAACAATTCCAAGAAAAAAATCAATCCGCGCCACCGCCTGATAACCGCCGGCGATGATGTAAATCCCGGTCATCACCATGATAATCAACAGTGCCGCTTCGAAGGAAATGCGGAACGTACTTTCAAAAAGATAGGTCAGGCCCTGATAAACCGACGCGGAATAGGGAATCATGAACACAAAAATGATGACAGCGGAAACGGCCTTCATTTTTTGCGAGTCGTACCGTTCCGCGAAAAATTCCGGCATGGTCATCACGTTGAGGTTCCGCGACATGCTCCGTGTCCGTTTTCCCAGTACCAGCCACGCCAGACAACCGCCGAGGACCGTGTTTCCCAGCGAAATCCAAAGAACATTCAGACCGTATTGCCAGCCGAGTTTTCCGGCAAATCCGATGAATGCAGCGGCACTGAAATACGCCGTGCCGTATGAGATCGCCAGAATCCAGGGACCGAGCGTTTTTCCGCCGAGGAAAAAGTCGTTGATGTCGCTTGTTCGTTTCATTCCCCAAAAGGTGATGCCGAGAATGAACAGGAAGAAAATCAATGTGAGCCAAAACGATAAGGAAAGTAACATGGAACGCTTCTCAAAGGAGGGGTTTCGTCTCGTTGTTTCATGACGAGGGGAATTGTGTTTTTATTCTGTGACCCTCAGTCAAATGAGGGAACCTTAACGATGGATAAAAAGACGGCTGTTTTTATCCGGTTTCCTTTTTTATCTCTTGGAATGGTACCGTCCGTAACGGAATGTTTGAACCTTTACGGGGCTAACGGGACGTTTTCGCTTTTGCATAAACGTCCGCTGCTGTCCGAAGGAATGCGTCGCGGGCTTCCCACTGATGACCGCCTGAACATTGTACCATGAAAACGGCCGTCAAACCGGTGTCCGGGTTGACCGACAAATCCGTACCATACGCGCCGTCGTGACCGAACATTCCGTTCCGCAGATGATAGCCGAGACTGTAGTTGACGTGCGTTTCTCCGGTCTGTTCGGTTCGCAAAACATGAATGGCCTCTTTGGAAAGATAACGTTTCCCGTCGAGTTCCCCTTCGTTGACGAGCATCAGACCGTAACGTAAAATGTCATGCGCCGTCGAGAAAAGACCGCCGCCTGCTTCGGGGTACCGGTATGTGCGGTCGTTGAGCGGGGACTTGAGATATCCGAAATCTCCCCGCACAAAGCCGTCTTTCGACGGATTCAGACGATACGGTGTCACGAGTCTCGCAATCATGTCCTCATTCGGCCAGAACGTGGTTTCCGTCATTCCAAGCGGAGTGAAAAATCGCGTTTGCAAAAATTCTTCATACGGTTTCCTGCTGACGATTTCGACAATTCGGGCGGCAATATTCATTCCCTGATTGCCGTAGGCGTATTTTTTTCCCGGCTGGGATTGCAGCGGGCCGGTTACGGAACTGAGTGCCCGCGCGGCAAGCGGAATCCCGTCGTTGCCGAGGACCTGTTGAATTTCAGCCCCTCCGGTCAGACCGCTCGTGTGACTCAGTAAATGCCGGATCGTCACAGGCTGCTCCAACGGTTTGAGCAGTTGAACACCGTCTTCACCCTTTTCGAGGACACGCCATTTTTCAAGCTGCGGAATATATCCCGTCACCGGATCGTCGAGGCGGACCTTTCCCTCATCGACAAGCATCATGAGGGAAGCCCCGGCAAACATCTTTGTCATCGACGCAATCCAGAACGTGCTGTTTTCGCTGATACTTTTCTTCGTTTCAATATCAGCGTAACCAAGCAGATTCCTGTAAAGTATATTACCGTTTTTATCCGCGATGACGGTGCTGATTCCTGCGATCTTATGGGAATCAAGATAAGGCTGCAACACGGCGTTCACTTCAGTACTTGCCGGCGGTGACGGTTCCTCTGCGTGAAGCATTGTCACAACACCAAAAATCGTAAACGAAACGGTCACGAACAGGCCTGCGGAAAGATGACATTTCATGTTGGTTTCCTTTGTCACATTGATAAACCTTGCCCCTGCCTCCCCGACAATCAGGAAGGCGCATTTCATCAAGATAACAAATTCCCGTCCGATATGCAAGCAGCCGGTTCAAAATTCCTGTGATCCCCCCAGTCGGCTGTCAAGTTTTGCGTCCTTCGTTGACGGCGGTTGGATAGAGTAGAAATCGTTCCCGTACTTCCTTCCACGTCTGCTCACCCTTGCGGTACAAACTCGCCAACGTCAAGCCGATGTTCGTCAGCACAGTCCATCGCTTGCCCAACTCCGGCTGCCGAAAAACATGATTGTCCTCCCGATAATACTTGTCCTTCTGCAAATGCAAACAGTTTTCCACTTCCCAATGACGCAGAATATAGCCCTGTATCTCCGCTGCCGAAACCTGGTCAGGATCGAGACTGCTGATAAAATAGCGAGTATCGTAAGACAGAGTTTTCCCCTCCCGGCGAACCTCTTTATCAAGACGAATCAACATCCGGCAGCCCGGCACGCTTAACTCCGTATGAATTCGTTCCGCCGCCCGCTTCTTAACCCGCAAGCGGCGAATCGTTAGCCCTTTTTTTTATTGATCTTCCCATCGTTCGGCTTCTGATTCGGAGCCTCTTCAAAAACCAACGTCATCTGCTCCAGGACTTTGCCCTGATTTTCTTTGATTGGGACAAGGTCGTCCCGATGATATTTTTGAATCGCTTCCAAGAGCGAACGTTGAGCGAAAATCGCATCGCCGGTCAAAAGTTTCAAGCACGGAAACAGCGTGAACAATTCGCCGAGATGTTGTTTCAAACAGCCGGGTTCGTTGGTTTTATCGCCCCGAACCGACCAACTAGCAAGATGAACTTTGAGCGTTTGAGCAAAAATGTTGAGCATTAAGAGCGGATCGCCGTTCTCGTCTTTCATCTGCTTGGCGGCTTTGCCGTCCACGGCAGCGACCGTGATGGTCGCTGGGAGTACGTCGTTGAGAAATTCAGCGAAGGCGGCTTGGAGTTCGTCGAGAGAGACGCGTTTCAAAATGCGGGCGATGGTACAAACGGAGGGCACTCCTTTTTTTCTAAAATGAATAATTTGTTGGAGTTGTGGGAATTGATTGACCGCCCATCGTCGCAGTCCGGCGATGGTGGAGATATTGGCGAGGAGCTCGGGCAGGACGAGGAGGAGCGTGGGGTGGAAGGGGTGACTGCCCCCCTGTTTCGAGCAATAGTATCTACACAATTTTTTCAAATGTATTTTGTTAGAAAAGATATTAACTTTGTGCAATGGAACACAATTATTTTGGAGACGAACGTCTTAACAAACGCTATAGTAAAATGGTTAACCAATCTATGCAGCATTCTCAAACTACTTCCGCAGGACTAACTATGCTATTCTGGGAGCA
>JAISQK010000186.1 GCA_031274255.1 Planctomycetaceae bacterium
CGGGAGGCTACTGCCTGTCGCGGCTCGCGACCGTGCCACGCTGCCGGCTCGCGTCCCGGAATGTGTCGGCGTATTCCTTCCAGAGATCGTCAAGCGATTTTCCGGTCGCCTTTTCAAAAAGGTCGTTTTTGTAGGTCCGTTCACGCATGGCGGCGTTCAGCTTTTTCACGAACCCCGGATCATACTTCTTTTCAATCCAGATAAAAAAACCGGCGGTTGTTTTGTAAGCGTCACGATAGCTGGCTTTGTCGGGATTGATTCGCGGAAGCGGCACCTCCGGTTCATAGTGTGCGTGCCGGATATAATCGGCGATTCCTTCGGTCACCCAGCCGGGACCGGAACGCGGAGGATACGACTGAATAATATGAACCAGCTCATGAGCCACCATGCCGAAATCCTGCGGCTGACGCCTGATCCAGTCCATGGAAATATGAATCGTGTCGCGCACCGTGTAGGCCACGCCGTCCATTTTCTCGAAAACAACCGTCACCTCACCCGGAGGCGTGAAACCGTCCGATTCGAGCAGGGCGGCGATTTTCGGATACCACTCGGTGAGAAGTTGCCCCGCTTTGCCCGCCCACTCATGAATCCCCTCCTGAGAAAGAGCCTCTTCCTGAATGACGATGGTCAGTCTGGTGAGTCTCGGCGGCTGTTTTTCCGGTACGGTCTCCTTTTGTTTTTGGTCTTCCTGTTGTGCCGGTTCCTCCGCGTCCAGCGAAAACGGTCTTCCGTAAATCACGACACACAGAAAACAGACAGCAATCCGCATAAAATTGTTTTGCCGTTTGGTTGGCATGAGTCATACTCCTTATTCATTAGAGGTTGTTTCGACACCGAAGCGGCACACATCCGAAACAGAGACGCGACCCGCCAGGGAATTCTTAATTCCAGTATACCGCAACGGTTTCACGGAAGCAACAGATTCACTCGGCGAATTGCACATCGACGGGAGCACGTTCGAAGTCTTCGGCGAGGAAAAGCGGAATCGGCGGCATGCCGGCGACCGAAACAATCAGATTTTCCGGGAACCGTTCGCGGCGGTTGTTGTAGGTTTCAATCACGTCGTTGTAATAATGACGCGCCAAGGCGATGCGTTGTTCCGTCTCCGTGAGATTGCGATGCAAAGCCATGAAAAGCTCATTCGATTTGAGTTCAGGATAACTTTCCGCAAGCACCGCGAGACGATTCGCACATCCCTGAACAACGGACGCACCGGTATTCGGCACCGCTTTGATACCGGATTGATGGCGAAGCCGGGCAACGGTTTCCTGCACCTCACGTTCCTGTTTTTGCATTCCCTCGACGACGCCGAGAATTTGCGGAATCAGATCAAACCGCCGTTTGAATTCGACATCCATGTTGGCCGTCGCCATTTTGACGCGGTTTTTCAGACCGGTCAGCGAATTGTAAACCATCCAGAACCAACCGATTCCCCAAAGGAGGAGTACCGTTCCTCCCAGGGCAGCCGGAACGCCGGTCACCGTGAGCGGATCGCTTTCGTGCCGCACCATCGCGATTCCCGCAACAGACGGAATCAGCACGGCAAGGAGTCCGAGGAGCCAGAATTTCCAGAGTCCCCAATTGCGGTGCGATTCTTCCGTCGAGACCGAAATCATGAATATCGGTGCCGAACGGTCATACGCGATTTCCGCGGCGACACAATCGCTACGCTCGCGCGACTGTCCAACGATATAAAGCGGCTGATGCAGGAGAATGGCCTGTTCGGTGAAAGAACGGCTTCCGGTCGAATTCATGATTCCGCTTGCCGGTCCCTTGCCGTAATAGAGCGGATCATGCTCCGAACAGGTACGGCTGAAAACGTTTTGGGCATGGATTTCCGCCTTGTGCGGATTGATACGGACGGCGCCGAGATCGTCTTGCAAGTAAAACAATCCGCGGTCGCCGCCGGACGCAACGGTTGTCCAGCCGCTTTCGGTGCGTGTCCGTGTATGGGTTTTGCCGTCCTTGCCGGTATGGGTTTCGGTGACCGTCCGCGACCAATGTTCCTGCACATCCCATGAATACCAGACACAGCGTTTCTCGGCGAGAAAACTGACAAGCGGCGATTCCGATTCCGCCGTCCCTTTCAGTTCGACAAATCCGATGAAGACACCGGCTGTTTTCGATGTCGGTAAATCCTCCAAAAGCCGCCGCCGTTTCAGCGAGGAAATCGACCCCCGTAAGAGCAGACCCACCACCAAAATCACGGCAATCACAAAAAGCGGGATCATTGTTCGGACAGGGACTCAAGCCGGTTGAAATTTCTTGTGAAAACAGGGAAAGCAGTCCAACGAGACTGCGGTTTTGGGGTGAACGAAGCAAATGCAAAATTGCCCCCGTTACGGAAAGTCTTCCGCTCTTTCATGCGGTGATCCCTTTGGTCAGTTTCATGAAGGCGGTTTCCAGATTGATTTCGTCCTCGCGGAACGACACAATCCTGATGCCGGATTCGATCAGATGCGTCGGAAGTTCGCAGTAGTCGTCAATTCCTTTGCCGTGAAGGATCGTCACTTCCAGTGTTTTACCGGGTGAAATTTCGACTTTTTCGACACAAGGTTCACTTTCCAGAATTTTGGCCGCTTTGTCCACATCGTCTTTGACCTGAATCAGCAGCATCGGCTGGTCACGGACGCGGCGCATGACATCACTGACATCGGCATTGACAAGGAGTTCACCGCGTTCAATGATTCCGACTTTGTTGCAGATGTCGGCCAGTTCCGGCAAAATGTGACTCGAAACCATGATCGTTTTTCCACGGCCGCCGAGCCGTTTGAGGAGTTCCCGCATTTCGATCCGCGCCCGCGGGTCGAGACCGCTGGCCGGTTCGTCGAGCAGCAGGACCTGAGGATCATGCAGAAGCACCCGCGCGAGACCGAGCCGCTGCGTCATGCCGCGGGAAAGACTCGTCACAAGAGCCTCCCGTTTGTAACCGAGGTCCACCAGATCAAGCATTTCATTGCAGACTTTCTGACGTTTGTCTCCGGCGATCCGGTATGCGGCGGCGAAAAACTCCAGATACTCAATCACTTTCATGTCGTCGTAAACACCGAAGAAATCCGGCATGAAACCGATCATCCGGCGGATTTCCTTCGGATGGGTGTAGACGGAAAGGTCGCACACATACGCCTCACCATACGACGGCTGCAACAGTGTGGCCAGCATTTTCATTGTGGTCGTCTTCCCGGAACCGTTCGGTCCGATAAACCCGAACAGGTCTCCCTGATGAAGTTCCAGTGAAAGATTTTTCACCGCAAAGAGTTTGCCGTACTGTTTTGTCAATTCTTCTGTTTTAATCACAAATCACTCACACGCGATAAAATGATGAGACTCTCAATAATACCGGTGTTCATTATATACCGGACACCATGGTTTTGCAATGGCCGTCCGAACCGGTGATTTTCCCGCCGTTTTCCTTTTGCGGATGTTCCTGTGTCAGTACGGTCCGGTTCCTCAATATCCCGGAGCACGTCCGAAGGAACGGTTGTAACCGCCGTAAGGAGCCGCCGCCGGATAAGTCATCACCGGAGTGTACGGCATCACCGGCATGGCATACGGATAATTGTAGTTGTACATCTGCGACGGCTGGTAAAGCTGTGTCAGTGCAAACTCCACAACAGCGGCATTGACCTTTCTGAGCGGGTAAACGTGAATCTTCCGCGACTCGTCGGTAACGGTTTCCTCGTCAATTTGTCTGGCGTAACCGGCAAGAGCGTTTCCCAAACCTTCCGGAGCGATAATCATGATGGAATTGGTGATCGGATCAATGGTCAGTTGGATCGGTGTGCCGCCGGGAAGTCTCGCCGTGGCGATCTGCCGGGCGTAAACACGCTGAACCTGTTGGAGAACCCGGGCGGGTTCGGTGTTGTTGATTTTGACTTTGACCGGCTCAATCACCGGGTCGGCGACATCCAGCATGTCAATCATTTGCTCGATTTCCTTCCGTAACGCCTGCGGCGCCCGGACAAAAAGCGTGTTGGTCGTGTCATCGGGATAGATTTCCACATTGTTGACCGCGGGAGCCGGTGAAGAATCGTAAGAGCCGAAACCGTAACCGTATCCCTGCCTCGTCCGCGGGCGGAGACGGTAATACATCACCTGCTGAAGTTTCTGATACAACGAAGTCGGTGCCGTGTTACGGATGAGGTAATAAGCGAAATCGCGTCCCTTGAAGACAATGCGGTTCTCCGGTTCCGGCGGCCGCGTTAAAAGCGATTCCAACCGGTCAAGGGCGTCCGTGTCGAGCGACGCAATGTTCAGCGAACCCTCCTCATTGACAGTGATGTAAACCGGAGCTCCCTCAATGGAAGCAGACGGAGGTTGCGAAGTTGTCTGTTCCTCTGATGTTTCGTTCATCGCCGGCCCCTCCATTCCGGTGAGTCCCTGCTCAGCACAGAATCCTGTCGGGGCAACGGAAAAAAAAGAGGCGGCGGTCTCCCTGGATTTCTCCGATTCTTCCGAAGACGGAACGGAATCCTGCGGCGGAACGGTCTCTTCTTTTTCCGGCGGCGTTTCCTTTTTGCCGGAATCCGGTACCACCAAAGGATTCTTCCGGGAATTGATTTGCGGCCAACGCCGCTGAATTTCCTCAATCAATTCTTTCCCATTGCTCCCTTGCAGCGGAATCGTCCGCATGGTTCCTCCGCTCCGAACAGGACGCGGTGTGGCGGTTTCCGGCATTGCGGCGGTTCCCATGCCGGCGGCGGCGAGTCCGGGTTCCCCCATTTGAATCAGGAGAGTCCGTATTTTTTCGAGCTGTTCCCGGGTGCCGTTGATGTAAAGCTGATTGGAATAGATGTCCGCCCGAACCATCGGACGGCGGGAATACGACTCATTGATGAAAAACTGACTGATCGCGGTTTGGGCGGAATCAGGATCGACATTTTGCAAGGTGAAGACCTGCATTTCGCGTTCCTCTTCGCGGAAAGAGTCCACAATTTGCGAAATCAACTGATGTTCCTCCGGTTTGGCACGCACAATCATCCTGTTGTTCATGTAGTCGAGGGAAACATCAAACCTCAGTCCGCGTTCCATGAAAACATTGTAAAGCATCGACAACACCGGATAATAACTCCGGTTTTTGAAGTCGTACACGCGGAATTCCCGTGCGGGGTCGGAAAGTCCGCCGGACTGAATCTGTGTGATGAGCGAATCAATGTATTCATGCTGTGCCGGTGTCGCCAGAGCGGTGAGGCTGTTGTTGTTCGGATCGAGATGCACCTGAAAAGAAGGATTTCCCGCGTAAAGAACCGATAACGCCTGGACCAGATTCGCCGCAAGAATGTCGCCGGTACGGTGAACTTTCAGACTGATCTGCGTGGCCGGATCTTCACGGTCAAGCGACGCAACGATCTGTTCAATGGTTTCGTGTTCCTCCGGAGTCGCCGTAATCAAAAGGAAGTTACCGCCGTAATCCGTGGAAATCACGGTTCCCGGCATTTGCGTGCTGATCATCTGATACGCGGAAGCCAGAGCCACCTTTTGAAAGCGGTAGGGTTTCGCGACAGTCGCATCGGGGGTCTCTTCATTCATTTTGTCAACGATGTTTCTGATTTTCTCATGATCGGATTTTTTCGCCCAAATCATCAGCTTGTGCGGGTCGGTTCCGAAACCGGGACTCGAATTGGGAATAATGCCTGCAATCGTTTGCTGCCACGCCAGAAGGGCGGTCGTCTTTTTGAGGTAGTACGTTTCCATACTCATATCGGCTTCCGGACGTTTGGCCAGCATCTCGTCGAGGATTTTTTTCACCTTGAGCTGATCGCCCGGCTTGGCGTAAATAACCCACTGCTGCGTGAGAGACGACGGTAAAATGAGGATTCCCGGAACCGCTGTGTCCATGTTGACCCGCGCATAGTTCGCCAGAACCGGATTCAGGTCACTCAAATCGTAAGCGACAGCCATTTTTTCACTTTCAGCGGGGCGTTCCACATCAATCTCGTTGACCGCTTTCCGAATGAGTCCGTGTACCTCTTCCGAGGCGGTCACGAGCAGGTCGCCGGTGTCACCGCGGAGATAAATCACCGCGCGGGCGGAAAACTGCCGGAGCAGAAAAAGATACGCTTCCCCGATCGGCATGTGTTTTGTGAAGTAAGGCCGCGACACCGGTTCAGGAAACGCTTCGGCGACCGCTTCACTCATTTGGCTCACATACTTATGCTCCTCTTCGGTGGCGTAAACAAGAAGATACCCTTCCGACGGAACCGGAATCACAATCGCCCCCGGGAGGTTGGGCTGCAAAAGCTGGGACATCGTCAGACATTTTTCCGCCGGAAGAGGATACAGTTTGAGAAACGGTCCGACTCCTTCGGGAAGCGACATGTTTTCCGAACGGGCGATCAGTTCGAGGATTTTTTCCTGATCTTTGGTTTTGGCGTAAATGGCCAGTTGATTGGGAGCGACGCCTTGAAGAATGACCGCCTCGGGAGCCGCATACCGCAGAATCGTCTGTATCTTATACATATTCGACTTTTCCAGCGTGTAAAACTCAATATACGGAAGTTCGTCCTTTTTCTGTGCGAGATAATTGTCGATGTAAACTTTGATTTCCTTGTGAACCCGCGGAGCCGCCCAAATGATCAGTTCATTGTTGTCAAAGACGGCGGTAATGACCGCTTGCGCCGGAGAATACGCCGCCGTAAGAGCGCGGTAGCATCCTCCCATCGCGGACCGCGGATATTCGGCAAAATTGTACTCCTGCGGCACCGGCTTGGCGTCTTCCGGGAGGTCGGCGTCCAGCATCGCAAGAGCCTGAGCGACCCGTTCATGATCCTTCGGCGACGCGCAAATCACGAGACGCCGCGTGGCCGGAGCCGTGACCAAAGCGTCGGACTGAATCAAAATGTTCGGAACCATCTTCGGAAGCCATGCCACCGCTTCCGAAGCCAGAATGTACTTGAGCGTATAAACTTTGTATTCCGGTTCCCCGTCCGTTTTCGACATTCGGACAGCCTGGTCAAGTGCCGCCTGGATTTTCTCCTGATCGGATTTTTTTCCGAAGACAAAAATCTGATTCGGCAGTAATCCGGCAAAAGGGTGGATATCCCACATGTCGCCCATATGGATCAATGTACGGATTACGGTGTCGCGCGGAACCGTGCATCCGTCCGGAAGGGAATACACCAGCATGGTGTAGCCTTTCTCTCTGTGGTGACGGTTATTTTCCTCAATGATTTTGCCGATCTTTTCGTGATCGGAATCCGTCGCATAGGCAATGAATGTCGAGAAATCCGCCTGATGAATTCTCGCCGCCGGAGCCGCCGACAGCAAAAACGGCTCAAGATTCCAATAGTATCCTTCGGTGATGGTGTAGGTTTTCAAGGACATGGAACCGTTCATCTGCGACATCGCCACGATGGATTCGATTGCGGTCGAGGCGCGTTTCAGGTCTTCTTCCGGCAGAAAAAGCATCACCGCCTTGGTCTGCGGGTCGATTTTGAAGCACCCTTTTTCAAATGTTTCGGACACTCCCGGCGGTACCCTTCTCATCAGGTTATTCTGCCGGTATTGCCGGGACAGGTTCCGCTGATTCCGTACCAGATCACGCTGATAAGGAGAGATGTTACCCGGCAGGAGAAGGTCCTGCACCTGCGGCAGTGTCAGGGATTCCGCATCAGGAAACATTCCCTGCAGCATGGACTCCACGGTCAGGGGGTCGGCGTTTCCCAGCGGAAAAATCGCGAACTGCGAATAGTACGGATTTTCCGTCGATTGCATCTGTTCGAGGATCGCCTTGATTTGCTCATGTTCCTTCGCCAAAGCGCGAACCGTCACCGACCGGCTGTAAAGATCGGTGTACACATCGGCTTCAGGAAAAAGATTCTTGAGCATCATCGTGACGGTGCTGTAGTTGATTCGCGGCGTCGGATAGGAGACATATTTCTCCTGAAGCGGAATGTCCGCCTCTTTGTTGACATGTTCGATCATCTCCGCAATGGCGGCGTGTTCCTCCGGGGTTGCCCAAATCATGATCCGCTTGTTCCGCGGGTCGATGGTGGACTTGATGTTCGGGTAGACCTGTTTGATCGAATCCGAAACCATTTCCGGTTCTCCGACGGCGATTTCGTAAACCATGTACCGAAGGTTCTTCGTACTGTTCGGGTCGAATTGCAGAAGAAGCTCCGCCACTTTGTCCATGCCGGTTTTCGTCGCAAGAACAAGGAGCCGGCTTCCTTTGGCGTCGAAGATCGGTTTCGCTTCAGGAATCGCGGCCTTGAGAGCTTCCTCAACCGTCACCTGATCAACGGCGGTGAGCGAAAACGACCGAAGCTGCAATTCCGAGCCGGTTCCTTGCGCGGACTGCATTTGCACCAGCACACCGGCAATCAGTTGATGCTCCGAGGGTTTTGCCCAGATGGAAACCTGTCCCGGCGTTTCATCTTTGACCACCTTGAGTCCTTTCAACTCCTGCGATGCCGTGGCGATGAATGCGTCAAGCCGTTTCCGCTGGTCGGCGGTGACATGATAAATGAAAAGCATCGGTTCTTCGGGAAGGAATGTCGAAACAATGGCCTCCACATTCTGTTTGATTAAATCATGTTCCGCAGGCCGCGCCAGCACCATCAACTGATGCGTGTCCGGGTCGGGAACAAACTGACCGGTCGGCGCGAAACGCTGGAGCGCCGTGAGCAGATAGGGGGCCGGTTCGACATTGAGCTGATAAAACCGGACGATCGGATCGTTCGGTCCCGGTTCGGCAGGATCAAGTTTTTCCATGAGAGCCTTGACCTGTTTGAGCTGCGCCGGATTGACCGTTTCGGCAATGATGGTTTTTCCCGCCGAATCGTAGCTTGGAATCACTGTCGGGAAAATCCGCCGCAATGCGGCAAGGATACTGGACACTTCCGCCCGGTGAAGCGGAAAGCGTCCGATTTTTTCCGCCGGATCCGTCTCATGGACATTGCCGACGGTTTGGGTGATGATGTCCTGTTCCTCCCGTGTTCCCCACACGACAACCATGGCGTTGATGTAATCATAGGAAACTTTCGCATTCGGCACAAGTTTTTGAAGCTGCTGAATCATCACCATCGGGTTGGTGTAATTTCCGAAAGCGTCATAGGTGAAAACGGTTCCCAGCGGATAAGTTGCAAAGAAACGCCGTGTTTGATTGGGGTCGGGCGTGTCGAGCTGTTCGAGAAGCGTTCTGGCGGCATCGGCGAACTGTTTGGAAATACGGATAATCAAGCGTCCGTTGACGGTGTCGTCGGTGCATTTGACATCCGGGTAAATCTGTTGAAGGAGGTCTTGGGCGGTTCGCGAGTCGGTGAATTTCAGCGAATAAGTGAAAATTTCATCCTGAAGTTCCGGCGGCGTGACTTCCTGAAGACTCCTGAGTACGGCGGCCATCCGTTCATGCTGCACCGGCAGCGCCCAGACCGTGATCATGTTCTGCCGGTCGTCGGTCATGAGCTGCACATTCCCGATTTCCTTGAAGAGATCGTCTTTCACCGCGTCAAACCGTTTTCGCTCCGTCGGACTCATCGGATACGTGTGAAGCTCTTTGGTGACGGCAACAGGCAAATCCGACTTGATCCGTTCAAGGATTTTCTGTACCTCCTCGTGCATCGCCGGCCGTGCCTTGACCCGTAAAACCATAGGATCACGGTCATCCCGCTGCACGTCTTTGAGATTTTTCACTTCACTTTTCAGCAGGTCCGTCAGCTTGTCCGACACGGCTTGTTCCAGTGTGTAAAACCGGATTTCCTCGTCCGGCGGCAGACTGAGTTCCGTCTCGGAAATCAGTTTCGCACACAGAAGCTGATCACTTTCACTTGCGGCGACCGTGAAACGTCTGTTGTCGCGGTCGAACTGGATATCGGCACGGGGAAAGTTCTTTTTGAGGAAGTCCACGACCTGATCGGGAAAGTCCCGTTTCACGATCTGCACCCGGATCATCCGTTCCGGCTGGAGATTGGTCACGGAAAGGGCGTTGACGGTTTTTTCGGTCAGTTCCAAATCACGTGCCGTTCCATAAGCCAGAAGCCGCATATTGTCCTTGTCGAAAATCAAGCGTCCCGACGGACTGAATCCCGCCTGAAGAGTTTGCCTTGCTTCATCGGGAAGCGTCTCATTCAGCGGAAAAACGCGGATATCGAGACCGAGGTCGGAATCAAGTTTTTCGACAAACTGCCGCACATCCGCAAGAGCTTCCTCCGTTCCGTTGGCGATGACCGAGTTCGTGAGCGGTTCCGGGACCACGGTGATTCCCGGAATAATCTGCGGGAGAATGTACGTGATGGAATAAACGCTCACACGTTTCAGAACGAATGCTTCCGTCCGGATTTTCGACGGTCCCGGTTCCGAGCCTGTGTTTTCTTCACCGGCTCCCGTCAGTTCGTTGAGAATACGGCGGATTTCCTCGTGTTGCGCCCGCGTGGCCCAGATCGTGAGCTGGTTTTGCCGTCCGTCCGCGAGTTGCTCCGCTCCGTCAAATTCCGGTGTTCCGGCAAGCTGTCGGAAAAGTCTCTCGAATCGTTGCACCTGAACGGGAGTGACCGGATAACAGACGACCCGCTGTTTGTCGTCGGCCATGAGACCGGTTTCCAGTTCGGAAAAAGCCTGGGCGATTTTCGTGTGTTCCTCAGAGGTCGCGACAATGAAATAACGGTTTTTGGAACGGTCGAAAATCACCAGGGCTTTCGGAATGAGTGCCTGCACCGCTTTGGTGATGTCCTGGTCAAGCTGCCTGGAAACACTTGTGACTTTATAAATTTTCAACACAGGCTCTTCTTCCGCGGAAGGGCGGCTTTTAATTTTTTCGATGAGGGACTTGACCGCGGATTGATCGTTCGGAACCGCAAAAACAATGAGTTTCTTGATTCCCTTGTCATAAAAGGGCATCGCGTCGGGAGCCATTTTTCTGATCGTCTCAATAAGATTCTCAATGAATTCCGGTTCCATCAGATACGGATTCGGAGACACACCGGTCTGCCGCCAGGTTCGGTACATGCGTCCCCAGGAAATGTTTTCGTCCACGTCACTGAAAGAATAAACCTCGACCACCGGCATCACCGAAACACTCGGGTCGGCATCCAGACGGTCAATAATCTGTTCGATTTGTGCATGTTGTGCCGGAACCGCCAGAACATGAATCTGGTTGGAATTCGGCATCAGAATCGTTTGGATTCCCGGGTGCGTCTGTTTCAGAATGTCATTCACTTTTTGAGGAGGCATCCGCTCAACGGTATAAGTTTTCCACACCGCAGGCGGCACCGGTTCCGGTTTGGGCGGCGGCACGGGAATTTCCGGCTCGGGAATGGCGGTGATCACTTTGTCAATCACCTTGAGCGTTCCGGCGGTGTCGGTGATGAGAAGTGCGTTTCCCGGCAGCGGAACCGTCTGACAATAGATCCCTTCAAACGGTTTGAACGCTTCCGTCACGACCGCACGGTCACGGCGTCCGAGACGAAACGTCACGCAGACGTATTCAAAGGTTCCCCGGTCCGGCAGGTCTTCCGGTCGGATTTTCGGCACGTACTGCGGCGGAATCCGGCCTCCGTTGCGGCGGAGATCGAACAAAATCAGCATTTTGTCGTTCCGCAGCAGGGTGAACCCTTTTGTCTGAAGAATGCCGTTGATTTTGTCGAGAGCTTCGGTCGGCGTGTACTCGTTGGCGTCGGTGTAATTCAGCGTTCCCGGCGGCGGCGCGTCCATAATCAGCTGCATCCCGACCTGATCGGCAAACCAGTTGAGAACATCCTCCCAGTTTTGATACTTGAAGATAAACCGGATCGTCTTTTCGTTGAGGACTTTCAGCCAGTTCGCTTGTTGCGCCGGAGTGAGAACCGCTTCGAGCCGTTTTTCACTTTCCGCGGCAACGGCGTTCCATTGATCTTTCGGAGCCTTGGCCAATTGCTGGGCACGTTCCGCCATAATGACCTGAACTTTCGCCCGCTGTTCGTCGTCCAGCCCCAAACGGTCGGCGATGGACGGGTGAGCCATTCGGGAATAGCTCTCTCTGTTGACGGTTTCCGCCGAAGAAACTTCCGCCGCAGGCGGAACGGGGACGGCTTCCTGTGTGAAACCATCATCAGGGAAGAACAAAATCGGGAATGCGGAAAATGTCAACGATAATAGTAACGGTCGAACATCTTGTCGTTTCAACATAAAAGGCACCATTCGCTTTTTCAATATCGGAAAGAACGCTGCAAACGCAGACAGACTTCAGGCAGGATAAATCAGGGCGTCACTGAAATCAAACAGGAACGCCGATTTATTCCTTATAAGTTATCTATTTTTCACGATTTTGTAAATGTTTTTCAAGAAAAAAATCATTTTTCCCTAAATATTACTTCATAACGCAGGAAAAATGAGTGAAATATTGCGGAAAAGGTGATTTTTCGGAGGAATGTTTCAGATTTTTGGGAAATCGCATCCTTTTTCTCCGCCGCAGGTACCGGTTTTAAGGAAAAAGCAACCGGCAGCGTAGCACGGTCGCGAGCCGCGACGGGCCAACGCATGGGCGTTGGATCCCAGTATGCTCCCAGTCTCTGCGAGGCGGTCGCTTCCAATGGAACATCTTTTCATCCACTTGCGGTTGGAAACGTTGTTCCGCTCGCGGATTTCAGTGACCAACGGGAGCGGGTTCGTGGCTTTCGGGACAGGCAACGTGACGTTGCATCCAGTATGCCTTCGGCTTCAAGTTGGAAAGATTTTTCCAACCGACGGCGAACCGAACGGAGTGAGCGTGAGCCTATCGCCTGCCGCGGCGTCGCGGCCCGCCGGAGGCAAATATCATTCGTTAAATCAGGATTAGGGGAAAAATCGAAGGGTTAGAATAATCCAACCCGAGGAAAACTTCCTCTCCCAATACTTTAAAGGAATCTCTGCCGACGGCCAACGCGAAGGCGTTGGATCCCGACCGCGAGCCGCGGCGGGCGGCAACGCGAGGGCGTTACATCCCGGTAGGCTCACACTCACTTCGTTCGGTTCGCCGTCAGTTAGAGAAATCTTTCCAACTGGAGGCCGAAAGCATACGTTTTTCCGCCTATTGATATTAGCGACCAACGGGAGCGAGTTCGTGGCTCTCGGGACGGTAGTCCCATCAGGGGTACAGCGGCCTCGTGTTGGCCGCCTGCTTTTCGCTCAAAAACACGTGTGAATGGCTCAAAAACACGTGTCAAAAAGGTCTTTTTTCCTCAAAACCGGTACAAACCGCCTCGAAAAAAGGAATTGTTTCCGAAAAATCGGAAAGATGTTCCGAAAAACAGCCGAAAGA
>JAISQK010000199.1 GCA_031274255.1 Planctomycetaceae bacterium
CCCCAGACGGTCCCCAAGCGACGGTCCGCCCGGCGTCAAAACAGTTTGGCGGGGGCTACAGAAATTCTACACCCTCTACGACTATAGGGAAATGTTCGATTTTATGGGTCAAGTTTAGGCCTTACCGGGTGGGCTCGTCCCACAAGGTTCTCCGAAGAAAGGTTTTCATTATGTTGACTTTACACAACCTCCTCCTTCCTAACGGCTTTAAACTTGACGCAACGGCATGTTACGGCTAATGAAGGACCGGACACCTATTATCACCCCGTCGGCAAAAAGAGTCTTGAAGCGGGAAGCCGTATGTCACTTCTTGTCGGGGAAGGTTCGGCCGAATATCAACGTGTCCTGGAATGCAGGATTCCGATCGTGTCGGAGGAAGCTTTGCAAAATTACAACAACAATAACCGGGGGGATTTGCCTTACAAGAAAGGGGAGGTTTCCGATGTCTGGGAGGTCCTCCGTTTCAGGAACCCGTTGGGTTTTCCGATGACGACCGCTCCGGCAACGGTCACCGCACAGGGGCGTTTTCTGGGACAAAACACCTCTTACTGGACAGGTGCCGGTGCCGAACTGACGGTTCCCGTCACCCGTGCCATGAGTGTGCAGGTGGTTTCCGACGAACAGGAACGCGACGGCAACATCGAACCGTGGCAAATCATTGATCCCTCCGGTGAAATCATTGAAAACAAGGCCAAGCGTCCCACTCTTTACCGGTTTTTTAACGACGGTTCGACTTATCGCAAACAGGTGATCGACGCCAAAATCACGGTGAAAAATCTGCGTTCGGAACGAGTGAAAATCCGTCTGACCCGTTTGATTGCGGGAGAATCCTTCCATGCGGAAATCATGCCTGAAATAAAAATTCTTGCGGACAGAACTTCACAGAACTTCAACCGTAACACGGAACTGAAATGGGACCTGACCCCTGAGCCGGGAGAAACCCTTGTGATTGATTTTTCCTACGAACGTTTTATACGGCACTGATCCCCGGGGAAAAGTCTTCCGCCGCCGTCCAAGATTGAAGCGGTACAGGATGCTCCGAAACTCAGGAAGGAACGCGGAACTCGGAAATTTTTGGGAAACGTGTGGCAAAACGGTTGCACCTGTGATAAAATCACAGGTGTTGTGGAAACTTTAGCACGTACCCAATCTTTTTATCAAGGAACAAAAGTGATGACAGAAAAAAAGTTCAACTCCCGCCGCGATTTTCTTAAAGCCGGCACCGCCGCTGCCGCAGGTTTGACTCTTTTCAGCAACGGATTGACACCTCGTGTTCATGCCGGGGAAGACAACACGATCAAAGTCGCTCTGGTCGGATGCGGAGGACGCGGAAACGGCGCCGCAAACCAGGCTCTTACTACAAAAGGCCCCACAAAGCTCGTGGCCGTCGCGGATACGTTTGAGTTCAAGTGCAGGGGCGCGGCGGAGATGCTCGCCGAAACGCACCAAGACAAGGTGGATGTTCCCCGGGAACGGCAGTTTACCGGATTTGACGCCTACAAAAACGCGATTGACGCCGTTGGTCCCGGCGGCGTTGTTCTCCTTGCCGCTCCTCCGGCATTCCGCCCGATCCACACGAAATATGCGGTGGAAAAAGGCGTTCACATTTTCATGGAGAAATCGTTTGCCGTTGACCCTCAGGGAATCCGAAGTATTATCGAGTCGGCGAAAAAAGCCCGTGAAAAGAAACTCAACATTGTGACCGGTCTGATGAGCCGGCATTCGGTGCGTCTCGAGGAAGCGGTCCGACGGATTCAGGACGGTGCCATCGGCGACATTTTTACGACTTGGGTTTATCGGGTTCACGGTTCGTTCCGGTTGACGGACAAACCGGCAGACCGGACTCCGCTTCAGCATCAACTTCTTAATTTCAATTGTTTCACATGGCTTTGCGGCAGTTTCATTCTTGACTGGATGATTCACAATATTGATGTTGCCGGTTGGGTACGCGGCGATGAACAGCCGGTGTCGGTTCAGGGACAGGCGGGACGTCAGGTGCGGACGGATCAGGACAACATGTTCGACCATGTGGCTTTGGAATACCGTTATGCGGACGGTAAAAAAATGTTCCTTCAATTGCGTCAGATCGATAAAGTCTGGAACGCCTACGGAGCGTTTGTTCAGGGAACCAAAGGAACCGCCGTCATTGGTGAAGGTCAGGACGTTCCCCGCATTTACAAGGGACATCTGCTCACCAGAGAAAATCTTCTTTGGGAGGGAAACATGCAGGAAGTCAACAAATATCAGTTTGAACATGACCGGTTGTTCAAATCCGTCCGCGGAGAAGAAGAGTACCGGAACGAAGCGGAACGCGGCTGCAAAGCCGTGATGACCGGTATCATCGGCCGTATTGCGGCGGAATCCGGTCAGGAGGTTTTTCTGGAAGAACAGATGAAATCCGAAGTGCCTTACACACCGAATCTGGAAAGTCTCGACCTCAACGGCGATTCTCCGCTCATGCCCGATGCGGACGGCACCTACGCCACTTCCATTCCGAGACAGGGTGTCCGCTGAAAACCATTGATTTTCCGGCGTTCGGTTTCCCGTGTTTTTTCGTCACATGGCGTGTTTCACTTTGCGGAATCCTGATGCAGAGTGAGCACGCATGACTTTTTTATTTTTTATGAAGATTTGTTCCGTTCCTTATTATAATACGCTGCCTTTGACATGGTTTCTGGACGCGGTTTTTCCGGATCTTACTTTAACGACAGACTATCCGGCCAAACTCGCAGACCGTTTGCGGCGGCATGATTGCGACATCGCGATGATGCCGGTCGGTTCGTTGCCCGGACTCGAAGAAGGAACCCTCATCGGCGACATCTGTCTCGGGTGCCGCGGCGCGGTGGGAAGTGTGCTGCTGTTCTCGCGGAAATCACCGGACGAAATACGCACGCTGGCTCTGGACAGTGATTCACGGACGAGTGCTGTTCTGGGACAAATTCTGCTGAAGCATTATTACGGCAATCCTGATTTTCAGACGCAGCCGCTTTCCCGAACGGATTCGCTGGAGAACCTTGCGGCGGACGCGTGCCTTGTGATTGGTGACCGGGCACTGACGTATCCGCCGGAAAACGTCGCATGGCCGATGCGGTTTGATTTGGGGGAACTCTGGCTCCGTCACACAGGACTTCCGTTTGTTTTTGCGGCATGGATTACGGCAAACCGTGACATCGCCGGAGACGCACAAACGGCCATGAAACTCGGAAAAGCCCGTGACTTGGGAATACAGAATCTTGCGGTCATCGCACAGGAGACGGTGCGGAATCAGCGGTTCGGGAACACGCTTTTTACTTATCCTGTGACTCAGGAACAACTTTTGCGGTACTATCGTGAGAATATGGTTTATCTCATGACCGATGCGCACCGCCGCGGTTTGCAGCTTTACTTCGAACTTGGAAAAAGGTATCATCTTTTCGTGTGAAATGGAGGACATTCGCACATTGATGTTTGTTGGATTCGTTAATATCACTTTTTGTCATTCCGCTTTTTGCGGACTGCTGTCCCTTTAATGCTGTGAAAGGAAATTTTATGAAAAACCGTCCATTGAACTCTTCTCGCCGTTTATTTCTCAAAGCGGCGGCGGGAATGATTGCCGCTCCGCTGATCGTTCCGTCCCATGCCGTGACATCGTGTGCATTGGCGCAGGGACAAACGCTGCCGAACAATCTGCTTCGGACGGGTTTGATCGGAACCGGTCGCCAATGTTTTTATCACAATATTCCGGGTTATGTTCGGAATAAACGGAATCAGGTTGTCGCTCTTTGCGATGTCGATTCGTGGCGGCTTGCCGAAGCGAAAAAGAATGTTCTCGAACTTTACGAAAAAAGCGTTTCGCTTGTCAAACCGGCAAGCATTGAAACTTACGTTGATTACAAGGAACTTCTGACGCGAACCGATATTGATGCCGTGATGATTTCCACGCCGGATCACTGGCACGCCGTCCAAGCGGTTGATGCCATGCGTGCCGGTAAACATGTCGCTTTGGAAAAACCGATCATTCGAACGATTGCGGAAGGAAAAGAACTCGTGAAAGTTTCGGCGGAAACGAAGCGAATTTTTCGCGTGGACAGCGAATTTCGAAGCGGCAAAGCGGCGCATCAGGCGGCGGAACTTGTCCGCAACGGTCGGCTTGGAAAGATTAAAAGCGTTCTCGTTTCCGTTCCGCAAAGTGATGTTCCTTGTCCGCCGCAAGCCGCAATGCCCGTCCCGCCGGAACTCGATTACGAACGCTGGCAGGGATCGGCAATCAAAGCTCCCTACACGTTGAATCGTGTTCATACGCCGCGAAACTTTCGGAACCGCCCCGGTTGGATGCGGCATCTTTATTATTGCGACGGAATGGTTACGAACTGGGGAACGCATCTGCTCAACGGCGCTCTTTGGTCGCTCGGACTTGACCGGACATTTCCCGTTGAAATTGAAGGAACCGGAACGTATCCCGAACCGGAAAGTTTTTGGAACGTTTTGTTAAAATTTGAAATCAAATACCGCTATGCCGACGGACTGGAAATCGTGTACAAAACCGGCTCTCCGTATTACAAAATCGAAGGCGAAAAGGGAACGCTAACGGTTTCGTTTGATTGGCAAGACCTCGACGGCGCGAAGGGAATCAAAGCAGAACCGGCATCGCTGCTCAACGAAGTAATCAGACCGGATGAGATTCATTTTTTGTTGCGCTCGGAGAAAGAGGATTTCATTGATTCCGTTTTGAGCAACAAGGAAACATTGGAACCTGCCGTTGTCGGACATTGTGTTACGTCAACATGCCTGCTCGGTCATCTTGCCGTGCGAACCGGCGAAAAACTCCGTTGGAATTCGGAGAGGGAAACTTTGGAAGGCAATCCGAAAGCGGCTGAATATCTGGACAAACCGGTTACGACCATCCGATAAACGGCGGCGATTTCCGATTCCGTTGACGATAACGGTGCGTTACGAAAACTCATTCGGGGAATGATTCTGCGCGGGGAATCGGCGGGTTACTGTCCTCCCCTTTGGCTACATTCCTCCTTTTTTTCTTGTTTTCAGAAGAATTTCCCGAAAATCTTGAGAACTTTGCCATTCTCTATTGACTTGGAGTCAAGTCCAGGTGTTACAATGTCGAACTCGAAAATCATGAAACTTGAAAGGAGGATTTTCTTATGACAATTGCCGAAGTTGGCAAAAAGTATGGGCTTTCCGCTGACACACTTCGTTATTACGAACGCATCGGGTTGATTCCCAAAATTCACCGCACAGAAGGCGGTATTCGGGATTATTCCGAAAGCGATTGTGATTGGATTGGGTTTATCAAATGTATGCGGAACGCCGGAGTTCAGGTTGAGGCGTTGGTTGAGTATGTTGCGCTGTTTCAACAAGGCGACTCCACTCACAACGCACGAAAACAAATCCTGATCGAACAACGCCAAAAAATACACGAACGAATCACCGAAATGCAATCCACGTTGGATCGCTTAACGGTCAAAATTGAAAACTATAACCATGTGTTGATACCTGCACAGAAAAAATTGAAAAAAACAAAATTGAAAGGAGATATTTATGAGTAACAAAATTCTCATTGCGTACTATTCCCATTCCGGCAACATCATCAACGCCGCCAAACTGAAAGTCGAAAAATGGCAGCGACGGCTTGGACTTTCATTGAACCCCCGTGCAGTTGAAGTTGTCGGCGTTTCCGATTATTTTATTCGTTTCACTGAATCCCCCCCTTGACTTGGAGTCATCTCTAAGTGTTATAATGACGTAACTTAAAAATCGCGAGACGGAATTTTTTGTTAAACATCTCTCGGTTAAACAATTAACTTAACCTTAAACATAAGGAAAACAATGATGTCAAAAAAGAATCCAGACAAGTCGAATAGTTTAAATCAAACGAGCCGCCGTCATTTTTTGAAAGCGGGCTTACAGGAATGTTTTGGGTGGCAAAGTAAAATTTCGTTATGTGATTGACATGAAGACACTCAAATAAATCAAACAACGCATGGTAAAAAACTTTATTGACACAACAAACGCGCGACCATAATAAAAATTTCCCCTCCACACCGGCACTCAACCACCGCTAGAATCCATTAGTGAGATATTAGTGTCATCATTAGTGGTTGCAAGAAAACTTTTTCACCACCACAACAACAATACAAAGGAGAATCAAGATGACAAACGTCAGCACAACAAAAACGACACAGGCATTCGGGGCAGTGGCTTCCGATGCGCCCATGAAGCCGATGACCATTCAACGCCGCCTTGTTACGGCAAATGATGTGGAAATCGAAATCTTATACTGCGGTATTTGCCACAGCGATTTACATTCCGTCCGCAACGAGTGGGGCGGTGCCGTCTATCCAATGGTTCCCGGTCATGAAATTGTCGGGCGGGTAACCGGCGTCGGCAAGGATGTCTCAAAATTTAAGGTCGGCGACCTTGCCGGTGTCGGCTGCATTGTTGATAGTTGCCGACAGTGCGGACATTGCCAGGACGGCGATGAGCAATTTTGCGAATCGGGCTGGACGCTGGTTTTTAACGCGCCGGATAAAAAGTTTGGCGGAACCACCTACGGCGGCTTTTC
>JAISQK010000102.1 GCA_031274255.1 Planctomycetaceae bacterium
AAAAACGGCGCAACCGTGATCGGCAATCGGCCGAACGAAGCGTTGGGACTGACCCGTTATCCCCAAAATGATCAACAGGTCAGGGAACTTGCCGCGGAACTTTGGGGCGATAACAACGAAGCGGTTGGGGAGCGAAGTTTCGGTAACGGTCAAATCATCTGGGGCAAATCGCCGGAAACCGTTCTTGCGGAAAAAGGAATCCGTCCCGCTTTCTCGACCGATTCGCCGCTGAATCAAATTCACCGCCGCACGGACTCGGAGGAGATTTATTTTGTCGCCAACCCGACGGATTCGTCCGTGTTGGCTCGTGCGGTGTTTCGTGCCGCCGGTCGACCGGAACTCTGGAATCCTGTGACGGGGAAAATCACTTCGACGGCGGCGTTTTACCCGACGGACGGAGGGACCGCCGTCATGCTGCCGCTTCAGGCGACGGAGTCGGTGTTTGTCGTTTTTCGCAAAGAAACCGCCCCGAAAACGGACGCGATCGTGACCGTTTCCCATAACGGTACGGTGCTCGGAAACCTGAAGGAACCGGCGGCCGGGCAGTGGCCGGAAATCAAAATTGTCCGGGCGAAATACGGGCCTCCCGGTGACACCGGCAGAACCATTGACGTTCAGGAGAAACTGCAAAAACTGGTGGATTCAGGAGTCCATCGTTTTCCGGCTGCGGAAATGGCAAAACCGGTTGACCCTGCGTATAAGGTGCTCAAAACGCTTGATCTCGAATGGGAAATCGACGGGAAAACCTATACATGGAAAGGGGATGACAACGCCATCGTCGATTTTCTTCAGATGCGGAATACCTCTGTTGCGGCGGAACCTTCCGTGAACGCGGCGGGGCAACCTTGTCTGAATGTTCGGGCATCGGGACATTATGATGTGACGCTTGCTTCGGGAAAACCGTGGAGTGCGGATGTCGTACTGCCGGAACCGCTGGAAATCACCGGTTCGTGGCAAGTGGAGTTCCCGAAAAAAACGGTGACCTTCGACAAACTCTTCCCGTGGAGTGACTCGGACGATGAGACGATCCAATATTTCAGCGGAACCGGTGTGTACCGTAAGACATTCCGCATACCGGACGGTTACGCCCGATCAGGGCAACGGATTTTCCTTGACCCCGGTCAGGTCGAGACCATCGCCGAACTGAAGCTCAACGGACAAGACTTCGGAACGCTCTGGATGTCTTCCAAAGTGACGGATGTCACGGAAGCGTTGAATTTTACCGGTGAAAATCAACTGGAGATTCGTGTGACCAACCTTTGGCCGAACCGTTTGATCGGCGATGCCAGCCTGCCGCAGGAGAAAGAACGCCAGCCGAACGGAACGTTATCCGCGTGGCCGGAATGGCTCCTCAAAGGGGAACCGATTCCTGACGGCCGGGAAACATTCTGCATGTGGAACCTTTGGACAAAAGACGACGCTTTGTTACCTTCCGGTTTACTTGGCCCTGTACGGCTTGTGCCGGTCGAACGATGTGATGTCGTCGGGAAATAATCCTGTGTCAGATTTGTATCAGAGACAACCCCGCGCGGGGTGAAAAGCGGCGGGGCGTTTACCGGGCGGTTTCCTGATGCGAAACCTGCCGGATGGAACAATTTTACAAGGGGAGTGCGGCGGCTCATCAGTGCAAGACCGGGGAAGGGTTGTCCTGAACATCAATGATTCTGAGATCGACCGCCCCTTGCTCCTGCTGCAACAACGACTCCTGTGTCAGCGACACTTTCGGTACGGCATGTATGGAAATCCGGGAACTCTGCGAAGAATGCGCCGGATCCAACGGAGGGGCTTCACGTGCCGGTGTGGGGGCAGACAGATCCGGTATCGAATCATTGGGATTCGCCGCCGCAGTCGGTCGATTGATTGGTATACGGCCTGACCGTGTTACGGAAGGAACCTTGACCCTGCTTTGCGGATCCGTTGCCGGACGCGCCGGAGTCGGTTGATTGGTTGGTGTACGGCCTGATCGCGTCGCGGAAGGAATGCCTTGCGGAGCGGTTGAAATCTGTTTGATTGGCGTTCCTTGAGTTTCGTCATAAGGCCGGGCCTGAGCACTTCCCGCAGAACCGCCGTAGTAAGTGCCGCCGCGGTAACCGTTTAGAACAGAGCCGTTCCGGTAAAGCGGGTCGCAATCCATACCGCCGACAGAACCGACCGGTCCGCAATTGTCGTAAGGGGAAGAGCAGACACGACATCCGGCAAAAAAGATCATACACAACATCACCGCAAAACGGACGAGACGACAAGACATCTGCTTCTCCCTGAAAATGAAAAGTAGAAAAACCAAAATTCCTATGTTCCCTATCGGTGGAATAATCGGTACAATACAAAAATTCTACTTGTTTTGTCTGGTTTCTGTGTGAAATATTGCCTATTAAAGCAAGATTTTCCCGGAATGGTGAAAAATTTCTCCAATGGCGGTATTCCCGCTTGACTTTGGGAATTACCGTGTATAAAATTACAGTCATCGGGTGGATTTGTACCAATTTGTTTTGATTTTCGTTAAACATTTTTCTAAATTGAGGAGAAAAATCATGCAAAACTTAATGTTGTGTTCAAAGTGTCAAAATGGGGGGGGGGGGTAAATTGTATTATTTCCCGTATTGCAGCGGCCAATGCTGCCGGTACGAAATGTGCTGCAAACAATGCCCAAAACTCTTTTGTCCGTTCCGAATCCACTACCCCATCGGGTTCTACTGCCCCATCCGGTATTACGTTTGTGGAATTTCTCGTCGTGATTGCGATTATTGGTATCTTAATCGCTCCTCTTTTACCCGCGGTTCAGGCCGCCAACGAGCTTGGAAAATCAGAGTGCCGCCCATCGGCAGAGGGGGATTGAAATTTTCTCCAAAATAAAACACCTTCTCATTTGTTTATATTAATATACGGTATACCACCGGAAAATTCACAGTACCGGCAAGATCAAAGAATTTTGAGAAAACGACGTTACACCGTCCGACATTTGCGTAAGCGGTTAGAGAAAATTCGCGGCTTCATTCTGGACGGAAAGGAAAAAAGCTGTATCATGTACCGGCTTGAGTCTCTAATCAATTGACAGACCAGTAAATCCCTTTTCACAGACGATAAAAACAAGAATGTTTTCCCTCTGCATACGATCCCTGATTTCGCTTTTTCTCTTGCTTTCCACCGGAATGGTTATCGGAATCCTGATGGTTCCCAAAACGGTTTCGAAAACCGCAAGCAGCACAATGATTGATACCGTTGAGGTGGTTCCTGTGGAACAGCATCACGGCAGTATTGATTTCAAGGTGGACGGCGAGGTGATTCCGTTTCGGCAACTCGACATTGTCACGGAAATTGCGGGCCGGGTGATCTCGAAATCGGACAACTGCCGATTGGGACATTCCGTCGAGCCGGGAGAAATTTTGTTGCGGATTGACCCGGCCGATTACGAACTCGAAGTCGCTCAATTGACGGAATCTGTCGAACAGGCGAAAGTCAACATGGCGGAAAACGCGGTTCAGACGGAAAACACGAAAAAGGAATTGGAACTTGCGGCAAAGCAACTCGAACTTTGCAAACGGGATTGGGAACGAAACCAAATTCTGGCTCAACGTAACGCCATTACGGCGGCGGAACTGGATACGGCTCAGTCCTCGCTGCTGAGCGCGGAGGAAACGATTCAGAAACTGGACAACCAGCTTCGTCTTTACGAAACGCAAAAAGAGAAACTCGCTGTTGCACTTCGGAAAGAGGAAATCGCCATCAAAACAGCGCAGTTGAACCTGGACCGCACCGAAATCAAGGCTCCGCTCGGCGGTGTTGTGACTTCGGATTCTTTTGAGGTCAATTCCTTTGTCCAGCGTGGAACAAGTGTTGCGAAAATTCTGGATACGTCGCAGCTTGAAATTCAGTGCAGTTTGCACATGAAACAGATTCAGTGGATTTGGCGTCAATCGGAAACGGAAAACGGCGGTTACATTTTTCCGCCGACTCCGGTGACCATTTTATACGAAATGGACGGGGAGCAATGGGCGTGGGAAGGTTCGCTCAAAACGTTGGACGGCGGCGGTCTCAATGCGGTGACCCGTATGGTTCCCTGCCGTGTCAAAGTCGATGATCCCCGTTCCGTCCGCGCACTTGGAAATAGTACCCAAAAGGCGCCGCCGACATTGCTTTTCGGAATGTACGTTTCCATTATTATTCATTCCAAACCCGCCGTTCCGTTGTACCGGATTCCTGAAAAAGCACTGTTGCCCGGCAACAAAATCTGGACGGCAACCAACGGGCAATTACAGCGTCATACGATTCGTGTTGTCACAACCACTGCGGAAGGGGTGTTATTTTATACCGATTCGGAAGAACTGTCCTCAACGGACCTTGTCGTTGTTTCACCGCTCGCCATTCCCGTTGAAGGTGAAAATGTCCATATTATCAAGCCGATGGAAATTTCGCTCCGGCAATAGGGCGGCAGCCGGATGTCGTACTGAAAGAGGATGCGATGAGGGTCCGTGACGGAACCGCGGTACGTGAGCAGGAATACGAATCCTAAATGAAAGCGAAATCATGTTACAACAGTTTTTCAAGTGGACGGTTTCCAATTCTCCGGCGATGAATGTTTTGATGGTGGCGGTGATTGCTGCCGGAGCGTTTTGCATGCTTCAATTGAGACGCGAAACGTTTCCCGAATTCGATATTGAACAGATTATGGTTTCCGTACCTTATCCCGGCGCGACACCGGAAGAAGTGGAAAACGGAATCTGCCAGAAAATCGAAGAGTCACTCCGGTCAATCAACGGTGTACGGACAATCACTTCCACCGCCGACGAAGGTACTGGAAGTGTCCGGCTTGAACTGCGAAGCGATGTTAAAAATGTGGACCGGATTCTCAACGAAGTCAAAGACGCGGTGGACCGGGTACGGCCGCAATTTCCCGATTTGGCGGAACCGCCCGTCGTGCAGCGGCTTCAAATGCAGGAGACCATTATCTCCATCGGTGTTCTCGGTCCCGAAGACAACTCCGCCGAAGCCGCCCTCAATCTCCGGCAAGTCGCCGAAAATCTGCGCGAAGAATTGCTGCAATATCCGCGAATCTCCATGGTCAATCTGCTCGGAACAAAAGATTATCAGATTGATATTGAAATTTCCGAAAGCACGCTCCGTTCCTATCATCTGACGTTGGAGCAGGCGGCGCGGATTGTCCGTGCGGAAAATGTTCAATCTCCCGGCGGAACACTTCGCGCTCCGTCCCAGGAAATCAATGTCCGAACCGATAACCGCCGCTACGACGGTTCGGGCATCGGCGAATTGCCGTTCATCACAACCCGCGACGGAACCGTGATCAAATTGAAAGAAGTCGCCAATATCCGTGACGAATTTATCGACAGCCCCGCACGGGCAACCGTGTACTCGCCGCCGGAAACCGGTATTCCCGACGATGTCACCGCAATCACCGGCCGTCATGTTGTCGTACTCGGCGTTTTGCGCAACACAAACGAAGATATGTTGGCCATGGTCGACAGCGTCTATGAATTTATCGAAGCGAAAAATCAGTCCGGTACTTTGCCGGAAGGATATTCGCTGGCAACATGGGGCGACCGGTCTGTCGAAGTCCGCGCACGGCTCCAACTCCTCTCGGAAAACGGAATTCAAGG
This sequence comes from Planctomycetaceae bacterium, assembly GCA_031274255.1. Taxonomy (GTDB): domain Bacteria; phylum Planctomycetota; class Planctomycetia; order Pirellulales; family Thermoguttaceae; genus WRMR01. The sequence goes on from JAISQK010000102.1 coordinate 5,613, forward strand.
TTTGCTGATCGTTTTTATTTTATTGACATTGTTTCTTGATCTCAAATTGGCGTTTTGGGTTGCGATCGGAATTCCGTTTGCCATTTGTGCAACAGGTCTCTGGCTCTACATGAATGATTTGACACTCAATATGATTTCGACATTCGGGCTTATTATGGGACTCGGTATTGTGGTCGATGATTCGATTGTCGCCGGAGAAAATATTTATTCACACAGAAATCTCGGCAAAAATTACTTTACGGCGGCCATTGACGGAATCCTCGAAGTTTTCCCGTCCATTTTCGCGTCCGTGCTGACCACCGTGATTGCGTTTTTTCCGCTGCTGTATGTTGCGGGAGTTATGGGAAAAATTGTTGCAATCATTCCTATCGTCATGATTACGATGCTTGTTGCTTCGCTTGGGGAATGTGCCGCGATTCTGCCGTGCCATCTTGCTCATCGGGAAAATTTGTTTCTCAAAATGCTCGGCGGATATTTCTACATTTTTTCGTGGCTGCTGATACCGCTCCGCCTGGCAAGCCGTTACGCGAGCCTTGCGATGGATTGGACAATTCAGTATTTGTACCGTCCGTCGATTGTTTGGGTGCTGCGGAACCGGATTGTTTTCGTTACCGGTTGTCTTTGTACGCTGGCAATGACATTCGCTCTTGTTTTTTCCGGCACGGTGCCGTTCGTCACAATGGGCAAAATGGACGGTAACACGATTGAGGCGACGCTTTTGTTTCCCAACGGCACACCGGCGGAGGTGACGGAACGTTGGACACGGCATTTGGAACAGGCGTTTTGGAAAGTTGCGAAAGAGTACGAAAAGGCCGGAACGCCGGTTGCGGTACGTTCCGCCTGTGTTATCGGGACTTCGTTGAATTCACGCGGTGTTGAAATCAGCGGCATGTCCGAAGGGGGCGGCAGTCATCAGGGTGCGGTACAGATTGAGTTGATTGACGGCACGGAGCGGACGATTAATTGTGTGGAAATTGCCGACCGTTGGCGGAAAATAGCCGGAGCGGTGCCGGGAGCGGATAAATTAACGTACAACACGCAAATGTTCGGTCCGGCGGGCGGGGCCATTGAACTCGTTCTTGTTGCCAAATCCGCCGGTGATATTGAAAATCTGGAAGCCGCGGCGGAGGCGTGTAAGGCGTTTCTGGCGGATCTTGACGGAACGCAGGATATTGCGGACAGCGACGTACCGGGCAAGTACGAGTTCCGTTTGAAGATTAAGGAAAATGCGATGGCGATGGGGTTGCATCCTGAAGATTTGGCGTCGGTGATTCGCGCAACCTATTACGGAGCCGAAGTGCAGCGTCTCCAGCGGGGTCGGCACGAAGTCAAGGTGATGGTTTGTTATCCGCGTGAAGACCGGCGTTCGCTCGGCGATTTCAACGAGATTCGAATCCGTACAACAACAGGCGAATATCCGATTACGGAATTGGCGGAGATTGAAGTTGTGCGCGGTTACACGACAATTGCCCGGCACAATCAACAGCGTGCGATTCAGGTTTCGTGTGACGTAAATGAAAGGGCGAACGAACAGGATATTATTGCCGCTTTGAAATCGGATTTTCTGCCGCAATTGGAACAAAAATATCCCGGCGTTGCTGCTGTTTGGGAGGGAGAGGAGGAGGAACGGGTTGAGGCCATGAACAGTATGTATCTTGGATTTTGTTTGGCGATGTGTGCGATGTTTATTGTGTTGACGATGCAATTCCGTTCGTATTTACAACCGCTTATTATCATGACGATCATTCCGTTCGGGCTGGTCGGAGCGGTTGCGGCTCATGCGTTATACGGACTGCCGCTGACGTTGTTCAGTCTGTTTGGTCTTGTTGCGTTAAGCGGTATTATTGTCAACGATTCGATTGTCATGATCGACTTCATCAACCGCAATTCCCGTAACGGCGAACCGCTTCGGGAAACCTTGATCGCAGTCGGTCAAAACCGTTTCCGTCCGATTGTGCTGACCTCTGTAACAACCATGGGCGGTCTGTTACCGATTGTCATGGAAACATCGCTTCAAGCTCAGATGATTGTACCGATGGCACTCAGTCTTGCAGGCGGAGTGGCGTTGGCGTTGATTCTCGTCCTTTATCTTGTGCCGGTGTTGTACTCGTACTACGTCGACTTTTTCGTACCGAATCCCGTTCCGCTCAACGATTTTTCAGACTAACCGCCGCCAACGCACGGGCGTTGGATCCCGGATTGCTCACGCTCACTGTGTTCGGTTCGCTTTCCGATGGATCATCTTTTCCAACCGCTTGTGTTGGGACGCTGTTCCGCTCGTGGACTCCAGTGAGCAACGCGAACGGGTTATTGCTTCGGGACGGTAGTTCCATCCGCCCGCCGGAGGCAAAGATCATCTATCCGATAGGGATTGTTGCCCTCCAATTTGCTCTGTTTGGGTGGAAAAACGTTTTCAACGGAGGCCGAATGGAACGCAGTGACCATGAGGCAAGTGCGATCCAACGTGGCACGTTGGCGAAAAAATTTCCCCCTTTTCTTTTTTGTCTCTTGACATTCCTTTCTACTTTGATTAATATGAATCACTGATGTTAGTTTTACAAGTTAAAGTCAACTTTGTGAGAAGGAGTTTTTTATGAAAAAGCTGTTAGAAAATGTTAAAATGGGGGGGGGGGGGGCTGTCTGTACTGTTCTAGGACGGCTTTCACCTTGGTGGAGCTTCTCGTCGTGATTGCAATCATTGGTATCTTGATTGCTCTTCTTTTACCCGCTGTTCAGGCTGCCCGCGAAGCCGCAAGGCGGATGCAATGCAGCAACAATCTCAAACAGGTTGCTCTGGCGTGTCACAACTACGAATCTTCCTACAAAGCCTTTCCGGCGGGATTGTCGATTGAAGGCAGTGCTGCCTCAAATCATGGTTACGGTTACAGTGCTTTTGTGCAAATTTTGCCTTTTATGGAAAGTTCTGCACTTTATGACCAGATTCAAGTCGGCGTGCCAACTCAGTGGGCGTGGAGTAATACGGCTTGCCGTGTCATTGTTCCCGGATTGCGGTGTCCTTCCGAACCGAATTATAGTACACCGGTAGACGGTGCCAGTGCTCCTAGCAATTATGCTGTCAGTGCCGGGGATTATTGCATTACAGCGAGATGGGAGATAAATGGGTGGGAAGCGAATGCCAATGCGGATTTTTCCCGCGGAGCATTTCAACCGAGAAAACTGACAGGATTGGGGGCAATCACGGACGGGACTTCCAATACGATGATGGTCAGCGAGCGGGCCATCGGACTTCCTAACAGTAGAGCCAAAGGCGGTATTGCACAGGATGTCGCAACAGTGTTTCCTGACACAACCTATAACTCGTGTGAAAAATCTGGGTTCAATCCTTCGGCTTGCGCGGGACGTCTCGACCCGAACGATAAAACCGTTTTTAAAGGTGACGTTTATAGTGGTGGTTCTCTTCCGATGGGGCGATGGTATTGTGCTAAACTTGCCCCGTAAATCTTCCGCATTTCCCGAAAACTATGATATAATGAACAAAAACTTGGGAGGGCGTTATGTCTGGAGGGGAAAGTTTCAATATGGCGGAAGAATTCGCGGGG
>JAISQK010000106.1 GCA_031274255.1 Planctomycetaceae bacterium
CCCGTTCAAGTCTTCCCCGGCCAGGAACCGGGGTATCCGGTCATGGCTTATTGCGTTATTCACTAATTCCGATAACCCGGTTGCCGTTGCTTTCCTGGTGCTTACCAACAGATAGTCACACTATATAAATCCAATAGGTTTTCACTCATAATAGATTCATCGTACTTTTATTCCAACGTCTTGTCAAGAATGCGTAACTTGAATAACATAAGTATTGAAAGTATATCCAAGCCGGTTGAAACTTCGCCCTTATAACCTCTTGATTGCTGTCCGGGGAGACTGCGGTTTTGTGGAGAGCGAAGCGAAAGTCCGCCCCGTTACAGGACTATATCAGAAGTTTCAGCATTTCGCGGTCGAGTTTCACTCCATGCCAATCCTCATAGTCAACATCCGCACGACCGGAATCAATGACGCCGAACGTACCGCGAAATTCCCAGATCGCGTAACCGATGTCATGTGATTTGAGGATTTCCATCGTGTCACGCAGCCATGCGAGAAACACCTTGTGCGGTGTGTTTTTGTAGCAGCCAGCTTCACCGCAGTGAACGCCGATCCCTTGCCGTACGAGTCTTCCCCAAGGGGCGTAATGTTCTTCCAGTTTTTGATGATTCCAGACGGTGTTACCGTTTTGGTCGAGGATCGGCCATGTCGGATAGGGAAAATCATTGTTCCGGTCGCCCCAGCTTGTCCGGTAGTGCGTCAAATGGAACGGTGTGTAGGCATGAACGCTTTGAGCGACTTTGGCGGGAATCATCTCTTTCGCGACAATATTTCCGTAGTTCAATCCGTCGATAATGACGGTCTTTTCCGGCGAAATTTTCCGAATCGCTTCCGTTGCTCTTGCCATCACACGGGTGTAATCCTCCTCCGACATGCCGGGATGGACCGACGGTGCCTCGTTGACAAGATTCAGACTCAACAGTTCCGGTGAAATTCCTTTGTACCGTTTGGCGAGCATCTCCCAGTGGAACACGAAAGCATCTTCCGCATGTTTGTCTTTCCAGAGCGAACAGGATTCCCGTGCCGGATCGTTGACGCAATATCCCGGAGCGCGGTGAAGGTTCAAACTGACATGAATGCCGCACCGGTTCAGGTTTTCGATGGATTGATCGAGATTTTCCAGAAACGGCTCCTTGATTTTATACATGTCATCCGGTTCAATGCGGCGGGTTCTCCGCCAATCGGTGTCAATCCAGTTCCAGTAATCCATCGGAAGCCGTACAAAGTTGAACCCCAGGTCGCGGATCAGCTTGCCGTCAAATTCCGGAACGACCTCTTTGTTGCGACCGTCGCCGAATGCCTGAAAGTATTGCAGGAGATTGAATCCCCGCCAGCGAGGAATGACGTTGAAGTGAGGCGTCACCGGAATTTCTTCCGCAACGGAAATCGAACGTAGCGGGATTTGAGCCGCCGCTGCCGCCGCACCCACCGAAACAGAGGCTGTTTTGAGAAATTGACGCCGGTTTGGCATAGTATCACCTTTTTTCTTGTGAATTGGTCGAAGTGTCAGAATAGATAACTGATTATATGCCAAGCACAACGGTTTCTCAAGAACACTCCATGCGGACAATCATGTACAATTGCGGAAAAAAATCGCAACCGGCCAAAAACTAATATTGCATTCCGACAAAAAATCTGCGACAATGGGTCTGTTGGAAATGGAAAATCAACTCAATAATCATTAGAGTTTCATCAGGCAGGAGGCCGGAATGTTTGGTTTTACGGGAAATGGGGAATGTCTTTCTGTTCAAAAAACAATAAAAGTTGTTTATTCCTCTGTTTCGGACGATTTTTGGATCAATTCCTGTACGACGGATCTCGAATCGCTCCGGTCGTGTGATCTTTTTATTGTATTAAACAATGACCGTCAGGAGACAGCTTTTCAAGTCGAGGAGGCACAACGCCGCGGTTGTAAGGCGATTTTGCTTGAGCAAGACATACCGGAAATCAAAATTCCCTATTTTATCGTTGCGAATGTTCGTGTGGCTTATGGAATCCTTTGTCAAAAGCTGTACGGAAATCCTGCCGATTCCATGTTTGTGACAGCGGTTACCGGTACCGCAGGGAAAACCTGTACGGCACTGCTGACCGCCGGCGTTTTGGCGGAGTCGGGAAATCGTGTCGGCGTGATCAGTTCCATTGGAATTTATGACGGTGAAAAGATGTATCCCGCAACGAAAAAGACACCGCCGGCCAATGAAATGGCCTACTGGTTTTCACGAATGAGAGCCGCCGGTTGCACGGATGTTGTGCTTGAAGTTTCAAGTGACGCCCTTTTAAAGGAATCGTTGAGCGGCATTGTTTTGGATGCGGTGTGTCTGACAAATCTCCGTTATCAGGATTGTCCTGAATCGGAGGAAGAATACCGCCGCACAGAACTGAGCATTTTCCAGTACGCAAAAAAGGAAGCGTTCGCCATTGGCAATGCCGATGATCCGGTACTTCATGAGGTCATGCCGCTCATCAATCATCCGCTTCTTACCGTTGGAATTGAAGAAACGGCGGAACTCACCGGCACGCTTTATGAACGGACAAGCGGCGACCAGACATTTCTCCTCACCGCCGGAACAGAGACGATTCCCGTGCGGACGCGGGTCATTGGGGACAGTCACATTCTCAACTCAATGATTGCGGCCGGTTTCGGACTCTGTCGGGGAATTGACCTCAAAAAAGCGGTCCGCGGAATCGAACGGGTCGACAATATCCCCGGCCGGATGGAGCGGATCGACTGCGGACAGCCGTTCCATGTTTTTCTCGATTCCGCCCAAACACAGGAAGCTCTGCGGACAACATTGCGGACAATTCGGGAAATCACTGCCGGAAACCTCTATTGCGTTTTCGGAATGGAGGAGGAAACCGATACCGACAGACTATGCCAATTGGGGAAGACGCTTGAACTTCACGCAGATCAGATCGTCCTCACGGCGGATTCCCTGACGGCCGACCAGCCGGAAGCCGCCATCAAAAAAATACTTCGAGGAATGGACGAGACTCGGTCTGTGCGGAAATTCCGGGACCGCACGGACGCCATTTCCTGGACGCTCGGCAAAATCGAACCGGAGGATTCACTCCTGATTGTCAGTGGAAGCCATGATTTGTCACTGGATGTTTCGGATTATGACGTGACGCTTAGTGACCGTGCCTTCATCAAGGAATGGCTTTGTGAGAACCAACCGGCCTACTTCTGACGGCAAACCCAGCCGGAAGGTTTTATTCCTCCCGGCTGCGGGGGTTGCCTACCCCCTATTACCTCGCGGTCTGTCTCCGGAATCGGAACGTGAACGCGAACCGTTGCCGTCTCGTCTGTCCGGTCTGATACCACCGTCCGGACGCGGAACGGAAGGAGCCGTTACGGTGGCTGAAAGAGAGGATCGTGGTAAAACGGCTGCCGCAGGAACAACACCCGACCGGGATGACGGTGAGGCTGTTTTCGGTAAAAACGGTGCCGAAAAAGAGGGATTGGAACGGCTTGTACCGGAGGTTCCATTCGGTGTTGACCGTACTGCCGGTTTTGGCGGAACCAATCGCGGACTTGTCGAATTGGGGGTGATACCCGGAGTCGGACGTGAAGGAGTCGGTTGCGCTGGTGCGGGTCGCGGACTCGCTGTGCCGGGAGCGGCACCAGGGGCGGCAGGTTGCGAAAGAACCGGAGGGGTCGGGCGTGAAGGAGTCGGCCTCACAGGAGCCGGTCGCGCCGGTGCGGGCCGCGGACTCGCTGTGCCGGGAGCAGCAGGTTGCGAAAGAACAGGCGGTGTCGGGCGTGAAGGAGTTGGCCGTGTTGGTGCCGGTCTCGTTGGTGCGGGCCGCACTTCCGGTCTTGCGTTGAAATCAGGTCTGGAACCGCCCGGCCGTTCCGGTTTCCCGCGTCCCTGACCATCCCACGAACCGCGAGGGGGACCATTCCATGAGCCGCGTGAACTGTTTGGCGGCGGGAAGTTCGGCGGAGGAGGAAGAATCACTGTGTGTCCAAACCTGTGATGGTATGAAGGTCCGACCCAAGGCCGATAATGATAGTCATGATAATGATGCAATGGGGGAAGCACAACAACCGGACGCCACATCCAAACGGAAAGTCCCCAAGTCGGAAAGTAGGGAACGGCAATATCACGATAAACATACGTCGTCGCGGGATAAACTTCCGTCACCGTCGCCTGATAAGCGGTCGAGTCATTTGCCGTAATGAGCGGAGCCGGAACGACAGCAGGTGTCTCTGTCTGAACAACTTCCATGCCGTCTTGGGAAGCGTTTGCGGAAATTTTCCGGTAAAAATCATCGACGGTCGTATTGGGGCCGAACGCCGGATAAAGCAGCGTTTCCGCAGGAGCATACTCCAGGAATGTTTGCAGCGAAAGGTCAAACGCTTTGGAATCTCCCGCCGGCAGTTGGCTTCCGCCGACCCCGTCGCGATAAATGAAATCGCCGGTAAAAACAAGACGCTGATCTTTGGTGAGCGTTTCATAACAAAGACTGCCGGGCGTAAAACCGGGAGTGTTGAGTACGTTCCATGTGATGGATGAGGAAGTGACAATCGTTTCTCCCCCGTTAAACTTGAAATTCGCTTCCGGTGACGTCACCGCTCCGTAGGACGCCGACTGATTCGCTTCGGCATCCGCCAGCATCGCCGCGTCGTCGTTACCGACCCCGATTTTCAGCGACGGCCATTTGTCCTTGAGCGGGGTGTTGTCCGCGAGACGGAAAAAGTAACCGCTCGTCAGCAGAATGGCGTCCGGTGTCAGGTTTTCACTCTCCAGATAACGGATGATCGCCTGACCGTTGTAACCGGGGTCAATGATCGTGGCCCGTGCGTTCCCTTCGACGTGTAAAACATACGAGTTGCCTATTGCCTGTTTGGTGTTGTAAAGTTTTGCCAACACAAGATTTGCGGATTTTTCCTTGTTCGGTTCCCTCTCAAATTTTGAAACTTCGACACGGATTTCCGCTGTTACGTCTTCTCCTGTCGCATTTTCCCCGGCAGCGGTGTCAGAGGATTGGTTGGCCGGGCCGACAAGCTGGATTCCGTCGTCCGCAGCACAAAATGTTGTGACTGCAACAAAAAGCAGCAGCAATGGAATCTTTGTTTGAAATGAAAAGGTCATTTTTCTCTCCTTTTATTTTTCCTGTTTTTAATAAAATACCACCCATTCCGAGCAGGGAATTCCTTCCTGAACATTATACCCGTTTCTCTTGAATCGTAATGGGATTGGAAAGCAAAATGGCGACAAAAATTTTGATTTTTTCTAAAGAATTGATAGAAATGTTCCGCAGAGCGTTGTTTGTCCGTCTTGACGGCAGCGGGAAACATGGTACAGTATCGGTTATGATATTTGGTATCGGCGTTTCGCTTCGATTATTTGAAAAACGTCCGATAAAAGGGAATCCGGTGATGCAACGGTGAATACCGCTGCAAATTCCGGGACGGTCCTCGCCGCTGTGATCGGTTTAAGAATGTCAACCTCTGGTGATAGTCATTGAAGTTTCTGTCGGAAACGCGGAAATTTCGAGAAGACTTTGACATTTTCTCCGTAAGTCAGAAGACCTGCCGGTATCTTGTGGACAATAAGCTCCTTGCGAAGGACGGGGATTTTGTCTTGCGGCCGATTTTTGCCTTTCTGTTTTTTGTACCGATTCAAATTGCTTCCGAAATAAAAAGCGGTTGACTCATGATTTTTTTGCAGAAAAATTTTTATGATAACAAATTCAATGCCTTCACCTTGGTCGAACTTCTGGTCGTCATTGCCATTATCGGGGTACTCATCGCATTGATGATTCCGGCGGTACAAAGTGCCCGTGAGTCTGCACGACGGACGCAATGTACGAATAACCTCCGGCAGGTGGGAATCGCTTTGCAAAATTATCACTCGGTATACCGGACATTTCCGTGCGGCGGATATGAAGTTCGCGGCATGATAAAACCGGGACAGGAAAATGTGCAGCCGAGTAAGAAGGAAGTCTGGAAAGCTCCTGATGCCCGTGAATATGCCTGGTCAATGCTGATTCTGCCGCAACTGGAGCGGCTTGATGTTTACGAGGCGATTGACCGGCAATTTGCTTACGACAACACAGTCAACAGGGAAATCGCCAAAACCAACATTTCTGCCTATTTATGTCCCAGTGCCGCCAACAAAATGACGCTCACCACGCCGCATAATGCGGCCGAAGGGTTTCAATGTGCGCGGCTGCATTATGGCGGAGTGCACGGCGAAACACTTGCTTTTCCTGGTCGGACAACACCGCGTCCCAACAATCCGCCCAAAGGAATCATGATTTACGACAAATCGTATTCCATTGATCAGATTCCCGATGGTCTTTCCCAGACGTTGATTTGTGCGGAAGACACGCTGTTTTCCGACGGCAACTGGATCAACGCCCGGAATGTCTTTTCTCAGGATTACACAATCAACGATCCCTCGGAACGTGGCAAACAAAATACGATGATGAGCGAACATCCCGGTGGTGTAATGTCGCTTTGCGCGGACGGATCAGCGCATTTTCTTGCCGATGAGATTGAAAACAGCGTTTTATCGGCGGTTTGTACACGGGCACTGAAAGAAATTGTCGAAGTTCCGTGGTAAAAAAACTCAAATTTACTCTCCTTTAGAAAGTCTTTTATTATGATGAAACAAAATATGATGCAACAAAAACGCCGTTTACAG
>JAISQK010000111.1 GCA_031274255.1 Planctomycetaceae bacterium
CAAAAGGAGACGGTTCCGTTTCCGGTGGTCGCCGGAGGCAGACCGTTTCGGGCACCGTGGAAATTGTGGATGGCCAGACCGATTTGCTTGAGATTGTTGCCGCACTGCATTCTTCGGGCGGCTTCGCGGGCCGCCTGAACCGCAGGTAAAAGAAGAGCAATCAAAATCCCGATGATTGCAATAACAACAAGAAGTTCGACGAGGGTAAAAGCGACTCGGGCAGTCGAACCGGATGGGGTAGTGGATTTTGAACGGACAAAAGAGTTTCGGGCAGTGTTTGCAGCACTTTTCGCATCGACAGCATTGGCATTTGTAACATTGGCTTCTACGATGCGGGAGACCGTACAGACTACCTCCCCCCCCCATTTTGACATTTTGAACACAAAGTGAATTTTTGCATGGTTTTTCTCCTCAATTTGGAAAAATGGTTTGATGATTTTCGAAAACGTTTCACAAAAATCTAACAGATTGACACAAATCAACCCGATGACTGTAATTTTAATCGCGACAATTCCCAAAGTCAAGAGGAATTGTTAATTTTTGGAAAATTTTTCTGGAATCGGCAGTTTCCATTTCCGCACCGCTGCTTTTGTGAGATTTGACATACGGGTGTACCGTTTGTACAAATTCATGAAATGCTCCGGGATCTTACGGATTTGTAAAAAAAGTGCTGCGATTTCAGAAAACATCTTGCCATGAGCGGCTTTTTCTGCTATGATAATAATATCCTGTGGCGGTACGAACAGCGGATTAACAATCCGGGGGAGTCGATACATGTTGCCCGAGGATGCCTTTCCTAAAAGGATGCGATGATCGCCATGCTGCCGTTGATTTATGTTTTCATAAGAACGTCAGATTACGGGATTCGTTTTCGAGGTGTCCGCACTTAAATTACGGGCTTCCCAAACTTGGTAGCATTCGTGCCGCCGCAGGTTTTTTATGCGAAGCATGGATACGGCCCATCATTCAATTCTTATCCTGCGAGTCCCTGCGGCGTAAGCAACTTCTATAGCGTCATTTCACTAAACGGTGTCTATTCGGTTCCGTCTTTTCCGATTTAACCTAAATCTTCTTTGGGCGAAATCCGTATTTTTCAGGACATTTCGACGGTAGCCGTTTTTCATTCCACCTCATAACGGGGGAAACAGTCAATGTTCCTCTTCCTTGTGCAACTGAGCGACTTTGAGGATGAGCTGATTGACGGTCGATTTCAACGCCTGCATTTCGCGCCGCATTTCCGGGAGCCGTGCCAAAGACGCCTGAATCCGCATTTGCTCCCTTTCCGGAGTCGCGGGAATTCCTACCAATCGGGCATCTTCCGGAACATCGGCCATGATTCCCGCCATTGCCCCAAGCACGGCCCGGTCACCGATATGAACATGATCCCGAACACCAACCCGTCCCGCCATGACCACATAATCCCCGGTTGTCGTACTTCCCGCAATTCCCACATTCGCACAAATCAGATTATTTTTTCCTAAACGGCAATTATGCGCAATCATCACCAGATTATCGATTTTGGTTCCTTCACCGATTCGAGTCGGGCCGTAAGTGCCGCGGTCGATTGTGCTGCACGCTCCGACTTCGACATCCGCCTCAAGAATGACATTTCCAAGCTGCGACGAAAGAACATGCGTGCCGCTGGAAGAATCGTATCCGAATCCGTAAGCCCCGATGACCGCTCCGGCGTGAAGAATGCACCGCGGACCGACAACACTGTTTTCGTACAGCACGACATTCGGAAAAATTGTGGTATCTTCCGCAACCTGACTCCCTGCAAGGATTTGCACACCGGAATAGAGAATGACACGGTCGCCGATGACCACCTCTTCGCCGATGTAAACCCCGGGACCGATACTGACATCCTGACCGAGTTTTGCCGTCGGGTCGATCACCGCATTAGGATGGATTCCCATCTGTTTGAACTGCCGGGGAGGACAAAAATGATTCACAATCTTTGCAAAAGCTGTCGGCACATCGTCCACCTGAATCACCTCGAAACCGGACGGCGTGAGTGATCTCGGAGTAACAACCGCCGAAGCGTCACAAGAGAGAAGATGGGAAATCCGCTCAGGAGCATCCACAAAAGTGATTTCTCCTGATTGCGCGTTATGAATCGGAGCCGCACCATGAATGATGAGATCGGGATTGCCCAAACAGGTTCCATCAACCAGCCTGGCGAGTTCCAAAAGTGTTATTTTCATCCTGATATCCGGTGTGATAAAACCATAACGGGTTAAACGATACGCTTCGCGTTTTGCAAAACCGCTGTCTCGCAAGGCGGCCCGTTTATTCGAACCGGAAATTTCAACCGGCTTGAGTCTGTTACGGATTTGATTTTTGTGCAATCAACATTGAAAGGCTCAACCTCTCATGATTTCTTCCACTTATCCTATATATATTATATGATTCTGCCGAAATGAGCAAGTCATACCGTATGACAACTCAAGACGGCAATGTCCGGTTTCAATAAATCACACCGTTTCACTTCATGACCGCATTAAACCGAAGTGATTTCCGTTCCGACCCCTTGCGTCGTGAAAATTTCCAACAACAGAGAGTGCCGTAACTGTCCGTTGATAATGTGGATTTTCTCGACTCCGTTTGCAAGCGTTTCGAGACACGACTGGATTTTCGGAATCATGCCGCCGCAGATGGCCCCCGACGCCAGAAGTTCATTCGCTTTTTGTAACGTGACGGATTCAATCATCGAGTCAGGATTATTCGGATCCGTCCGCACGCCGTTGACATCCGTGACGAACACCAGTTTTGCGGCCTTGAGCTGCCTGGCCACTGCTGTGGCGGCAGTGTCCGCATTGACATTCAAAACACGACCGTCTTCCGTCACCGCCATCGACGGAATCACCGGAATCAAACCATTCAGGCACGCTTCGAGAATCGGAGACGTGTCCACATGGACAACCTCACCGACACACCCCAAGTCAATCGGATGACCGGCCGTGTCGTTAAGAGACAGCTTTTTCCCGTACAGCACGTTCGTTCCGGTCATCAAACTGAGCGGTTTGGCGGCGCCGCCGATCTCGCTGATTTGCCGGACAAGTGTTGTACAAATATCATGAGCAAGCACTTTTTTGACGATTTCGAGCGCCGCTTCGTCCGTATAGCGTCTTCCCTGGACGAATTTCGGCTGGATTCCGGCGTCACTCATCGCCTTGGAAATGGCATTACCTCCGCCGTGAACGATGACCGGCCGCATTCCGACCGTTTCCATGAAAATCGCGTCAACAAGAAGATGGAGCATCGCGATTTCATTCTCCATCAAACTGCCGCCGAGTTTGATGACGGTGAATTTTCCGCGAAACTGTCTGATCCACTGAAGAGCCTCAATCAGGGTGTCCGCTTTTCCCATCGCTTGCTGAATTGTCATGTTTTCCACTCTTCGCTTCCTCAAATGGTTTCCCGAGGACTCTAATCACAAAGGACGCAAAGAATACACAAAAAACGCAAAAATGACTCCCATTTTGCATTTCCCGCGATAGACTTTGCGTCCTTTGCATCAAATGATTCAAACGGATTTGTACGGCAACTAATCCCCCACGTAAGGCATCAGTGCCATAAACCTCGCTCTTTTAATGGCCGCGGCGACAACATGCTGACTGGCGGCACAACAACCATTCTTCCTCCGGCTGATAATCTTTCCCTGACGTGACGTCAGCTTTTTCAGGAGTTCAATATCTTTGTAGTCAACATACAACGGACGCGGACGCTTCCCGTCAATAATAAGCGGATCTTTCTTTTTAATCCGGATTTTTATCTTGGAACGTTTTCTCGCAAATTTTGTACGTTTTTGAAATGGCGGTCTTGACATGATTCTCTTCTATTCAGATAACAACCCAACATTAATGAACACTTTCGCGACAAGCAAAAGGAAAATTATAGCAGGACATTCCCTGTCGGCAAGGGATGCCGTCATCTTTTTTCGGAATCTTCATACTTTTTCTGACCCTCGCGAGGAGAAACGAAAAATTTTCTCTCACAATAAGGTATAATCTTTTGTGTATTACCGTCACTCCTCATTATTCTGAAAATTGTATGATTCTTTCCAAGAATGAAATCCGCCGGATTGTCACACAGCGTAAAGAGATACTCACCGACATCCCTGTTCGCAGTGAGCGGGTTCTTCACCGTCTGGAAGAAATGGAAGAATTCCGAACAGCTTCCATGGTCGTGAGTTACGTTGATTTCGGAAACGAAGTCAAAACGGTGCCGTTCCTCTCGCGGTGGCTTCAGACCAGGCAGATGGTCATTCCTTACTGTAAGGATGGTGAAATCTTGCTTTTTTCTCTTAAAAATCTGAAAGAGCTTGCTCCGGGAGCGTTCGGAATTTTAGAGCCGAAAATCGAACTTCGAAAAGACGCAGGACGTTTCGTTCAGCCTGATGAACCGTCGCTGATTCTTGTGCCGGGAATCGCTTTTGATCGAAACGGCGGACGAATCGGCCGCGGCAAGGGATATTATGACCGTTTTCTGGCAAAAGCTCCCGTGTCGGTCCCACTTGTCGGACTCGCATTTGAGTGTCAAATGTTCCCTGAGGTTCCGATGGAGTTTTTTGATAAACGTTTGAATGCTGTGGTGACGGAGGACAACATTTATTATGCTTCCAAGAGGACTGAAATATGATGATTTTCCTGAAGAATCCGACGAACAATGGATGCTTTTGGCTCTGAAAGAGGCGCGAACCGCATCTGACGCCAACGAAGTGCCGGTCGGAGCGGTCATTGTCTGTGAAAATCATTTGATTGCGTCATCGCATAATCAAAGAGAGGAACTTCAAGACCCCACGGCTCACGCGGAAATTCTCGCCATCACTCAAGCGGCGGCGGAAATCGGGTTTTGGCGGTTGGAAAATACCATTCTTTATGTGACATTGGAACCGTGCATCATGTGTGCCGGAGCGGTTCTTCAGGCCCGTATTCCGCGAGTGGTGTTCGGTGCGTCCGATCCCAAGGGAGGAGCCGTCCATTCGATGTATCAAATATTGACCGATTCGCGGCTCAATCATCAGTGTCACGTGACGGGCGGAATTTTAGCGGAACCATGCGGTGTCCTTCTCAGTGAATTTTTCCGGCAACAGCGCAAACTTGGGAAAAAATAATGTCTGAAATTCTCAGGATACCGGAAATCAGAGGCCTGGACACTCATGCGTCGCTCATTCGGATTCCGCCGGAACTTGATGTGCCGCTGACGGATCGGGTGCGGCGGTTGATTGATACAGCGGAATTCCGCCGACTGGCTCGAATCTCACAGCTCGGACTCGTGTCGCTGGTCTATCCTGCCGGACATCACACACGTTTCGAGCATTCTCTTGGTGTTTACCGGCTTGCGCTGCTCTTTCTCAAACAGATTGCCCATCATCCGCGTTTTCAGGAACTCCTGACGCCGCATCATGCGGAAATTCTCATGACAGCGGCTCTTTTGCACGACATCGGGCATTGGCCGTTTTGCCATCTCATGGAAGACCTTGCCTTGCCGGGGATCAGCACCCATGAAAAAGAAGGAAGTCTCCTCATTCATCAGGAAAACATTGCCGGACTTCTCCGCAAGGACTGGGGAATCAAACCGGAAGAAATCGGAGCCGTTCTCACCAAACAGGGACACGGTCAGGTCAACGAAATTCTGATGAGTATCCTTTCCGGCCCCATCGACATTGACAAAATGGACTATCTTTTCCGCGACAGTCTCCATGCCGGCGTGCCGTACGGGCGGCATTTCGATCAGGGGCGGCTGATTGCGAGTCTTTGCCTGAACGAAAAGGGAAACGGACTTGCCGTCACCGAAAAAGGCAAAACCGCCGCCGAACTGATGGTCTTTGCAAGATACGTCATGTTCAGTGAGGTTTACTGGCATCACAGTGTCCGGTGCGCCGCGGCAATGCTGCAGCGGGGGTTCTACGAAATCATGGGCAGACTCGATTTCTCCGGCATGCTGCGGCTCAGCGAAGCGGAAATGATAGAACAGTTCCTTACAGTATCACGCGGAACAGCGGCAGAGGAACTTTTCGACGGTCTTTTCGGTTCCACGCGGCGTCTCTACAAACGGGTGGTGCAATACAGTATTCTCGAACAGCCGGAAATCTACCGTCAGCTTGCAGGCAAGCCGTATCCGTGGCTTTGCCGATGCGCGAAGCGTCTGGTGCAGCGGATTCGTCAAACCGGAATATCCGACGGACATCGAAAATTACAGCCGACGGATATTCTTCTTGACGCACCGCCGGTCGAAAAGGAAGTGGAGTTTCGTATTGATGTTTACTATCCCAAGACGCACATCTACCGTCCGTTTGAAACGGTGTCGCCGGTGGTTCGCGCCCTCGCCAAAGAACAGTTTGATGATTACGTCAAAAAGGTCCGCATTTTCGCCGCACCGGACATTGCCGCTTCACTGCGCGAACCTCCTTCGCTGGCGTCACTCATCACCGATGCCATTCGGGAAGAATGAAATGACCGTTTGAATCCCATTACAATGGGTTGTCTTTTCAAAACGGGATTTTATTCACCCGGCAAAAAGTCACAGCAGCATTTCTGACAATAGACAAAGTAAGCAACGTATAAATGCTCTACTCCTCAACGTTAATAATCATCTATTTTCAAGATAGTGTCTGCCCGAAAACACCTGTTCTCCCAAAACACACGATATAACTAATGATATAGCTATATATTATAAATATTATATGATGGAATTTTATCCCGAATCTTTTGCGTAGATCAATGAATCTTTTGATTGTTTGACTTCTTTTTTTGAACTATTACAACTTAACAACGCAAGAAGCGTTTTATATAGAATTGTATTCCCTTGTTGAAAAATTATCAGTAGTTTGTAATTTTCTCAATTATTATTTCCTGTCGCAAGTTCTTTTCTGTAAAATGGTTGCATTCTCACACTCAACCTTTTTTCAGGAGTAAGCACGATGCGTCCGACAAGGAACAATTATCGACAATCGACAGAAACAGTCAAGAGCAACTTTGCCCTTTGCGTTCAAAAACTTTTTAC
>JAISQK010000113.1 GCA_031274255.1 Planctomycetaceae bacterium
CAACGCCCGTGCGTTGCCCGCCGGAGGCATGACTTTAGTACATTAATAGAAACAATTTTCATTTCGAGTATAAAAACGCTATAAATATGTTATTATACGAAACTTATGATTGGTTCCGCACGATGTCCGACGGACTCTACGAGAGTCCCGGAGTGTCCTACGAGAGTTCCGGAGAGTTCTACTAAACCGACAGAGAAGGCAATCAGAATCATGCGGCATCAATCAGAATCAAGAGGGAGAGCAGAAAAATGATTACAGAAACAGATTTCGGATTGGCAAAATACCGCGTGAGGAACCTTTTTTCAGTAGGATATTAAAAGGATGCCTCCGGGCAGCGTGCGGACGCTGCACCCCGGATGGAGCTGCCGCTCCCGAAAGCCACGAACCCGTTCGCGTTGCTCACTGGAGTCTGCGAGCGGAAAAACGACTCCAATAGGAGACCGAAGGCTACTGCGGTGAAGTAGCATGCTTCCCTCCGGCGGCCAACGCGAGGGCGTTGGATCCCTGTAGGCTCCAAGTACCTTCGGTGCGGTCGCCGCCAGTTAGAAAATCTTTCCACTGGAGGCCGAAGGCATACCGCGGTGAAACAGCATGCTTCCCGGCTGTTTGAGAGATTTTTTAATAATGTACTGGTTTTCTGTAAAACCCTGACTACAATAGAAGAATCGTCAGGGGCGTCATGATCTATTTTGAAACAAACACTCCATTTCAAAGGCATGGGTATGAAAAAGCACATAAAACAAAATGACGGCGTTGGGATCCGTCCGCTTCGTTTCGAGACGATGGAAAACCGGTTTTATCTTTCCGCAACGCCCGATATGCCTTTGTCATTCCATGACCTGGCCCCGGACAACGCCGATCTTTTGGCGGAACTGGTACGGCCGCTGACGTATCCTCCGGTCAATACCGATTCTCTCAATCAAAATGAGGGAGATTCTCCGATTTCTGAGCAGCAGCTTCCTGTTGTCAGTATTACGAGAGTTCAGGACGGCGTTGTCCGGGCTGACGGAACGGTCGTGCAGCCTATCATTTTTGAGTTTGAAAGAACCGTCAATCCCGATGATCCTCACGCACTGGACCAGCCGCTTACGGTAAGTTGCGGTTTTGGAATCAGTCACTCCTCCGTTTTTACTGCACGGAATTCCGACGGTATTGTCGTATCTCATCCCGTACGTGTGGCTGATCTTCTTGGGCGGAGTCACGAAGTCACGTTTCAACCCGGTGAAACCAAAGTGCAATGGGTTTATGAGGAGATTAATTATAGTTATTACACAAATGAAACTCATATTGATGTTGGTATAGATGATCAGTCATTTATGGCACCTGAGGATCAGCAATATGTCGTTGGCCTTAATCGTTCCGTTAGTGCAGGTGTCCAACTTGACCAGACTCCTGAGCAGCAGGTCTCTTTCAATACTTCGGATAACGCCAAATATTACGATTCTCCGGTTCCTGAAAAGGAATCCGTTTCCCCGACGGATGAAACTCAAGCCTGGGGGTATAATCCCTGGGTTGTAAAAGAAATTTCCTGGATACCTCCTGATGAAGCGGCCGCTCAAGCCTGTGGGGCTGAGGGTAACAGTACACTCCAATCATTATATGAACAAGGCAGAGTCTGGCAAATTGTAAAACTACATAATACGGAGACGCAGGAAGAAATGTCCATAGCTGAATTTTCTGATGAAGCTTTTGCCGCAATGAACCCTGTTGACTATGTCACTACAGTTGATTCGCCGGTTAATCACGTGGTTAAAGCAAAATCGGAAGTTCCGGCGGCATTGTCGGAAAATATCCCGGAACTGGCTGCCGGTTTTGTGCCGTTTTCCTCAATTCCTTCTGAAACATCCGCCGTATCATTGGATGTCCATGGAACATTCGAGGATCGTATCGTGGAAATTGATACGTATTTTCATCAAGTGGAATCACAGCATGACAAGGACCTCCATTTTGGTCGCGAGCCGCGACGGGCGGTTTGCTCCCGGCCTTTTCAAGGCGGTCGCTTTCAATAAATAACGTTTCCAACCATTTGCAAGGTACGATGGAATGGGCATCGGAAGCCCGAAATCGACATTCGAAACCTCAAGATTCCCTCTTGAAAGCCGAAAATTTCCGATTCCCACCCCACCCGCCGCCAAAAAAAACGGATGTAATGCCCATTGCCGACGCGGCTTCAAGGACTCGGAAAAGACCGAGCCGGACCGGTCGAAACGGTTTTTGGACATCTGCAAAAAACTCTGCAAAATCGAAGCGGAGATCAAGGACGAATCAATTGACCTGCGGTATCGACGGCGCCAACCGGATTCGGTACCGCTGTGGGATGCGTTGTTCGATCGGTGCCGCGAAGGCAAAGCTAATATGACGGTCTTGCCGAAAAGTCCGTTGGGCCGGGCGTGGGTTTACGCCTTGAAAAACGAAACCGCCCTGAGATTTTATGGCACGGACGGCCATTGGAGCATCAACAATAACATTTCGGAACGAACCTTGCGCGAGTTCGTCATCGGTCGCAAAAACGGGTTGTTCTTCGGAAGTCCCGACGTCAGTTGCAAGTCGGCGGTCCTCGTGAACCTACTTTTCTGTGCAAGGCGGCACGGCCTGAACGAATAGGAATATCTCGCCGACGGACTCTGCCGTCTCAGCGACGGGAATCCAAAACGGGATTCGCTCAAAAATCTCCGGCCTGATCGCTGAGCGAAATCAACGATCTCACCGTCTGATGCCGCTGCAATCATGGCTTGATAATCGCTGCACGCTCGACTGCTTTTTCTGATCACCATGATCGGAAAAACTTCTCGCTTTCTGAATACGGCGTTGCTGGAACTGTTACAAATAAACATCAAAAGACAACGAACCGCCTGCCGTTTTGGTGAGATTTTCCACCCAAACATAAAGTACCGTTGCCGCCAAATCATTCTCATTTTGAACCGTCACGGAAGGATCCGTTCCCGCCAATGCCGCCGAAACTGTTCCGGACGTTGCTACTTGTCCAATACGCTATTCTTGTCATCGTCATCCGTATTGACCAATAAAACTTTTCCCGGCGTAGCGGAATTGTTTTTCACACTTAAATTACGATCCGCATCGGTAATACGATAGACCGGTTTGGATTGCTTTTTGACGAATAGCATAAATTTATTTTACTTCAGCAGAATTTTCATTTGCGTTATTTTTATCGTTTTTTAATTTTTCAGCATTTTTTTGTCTCATTTCGATTAATTTATTATTAACGCGAAACGGTTCCGGTTCTTTCATGCTTTCACTTGGCGGAACAGGTTTATCAAACGATACACCGCGTTCTTCAAGCCATTGAAAGACTTTTTCAACATCGGGATGTTCCGAATACCATTTTTTGCGTTGTTCTGGAGTAAATTTAAGCATCTCATTTTTGTATTTGTATAAAATACGTTGTAATTCACCGCCGGGTATTGTTTTTGGATCATAAGCCGCCCCTGATTCTAAAAGATAAAGAAGATTTTTATAACTACGACGTTCCGCAGCAGAAACGACTGCATAAGCCTTTTGGTTCGCAATCCCCCTGTTCAGGTCACCCCCTGACTCTACCAATATAACAAGGCATGGAGATGGTTGATTAGGTGCTGCCTTAAATGCCGCAGTATGCAATGGATACTTACCATCCAATTCAAATTCGGCGAATAGCCCGGCAAAAAATGCAGGACGATTTTCGAATCGGTCAACTTTTCCTTGAGCCACTTCGAAACATAATCAGTAGTTTGTAATTTCCTTTCAAATGCTTTAATTTACGGAGTTTGCGAGCTATTTACAGGGCTGAAATGGCAGTCAAGATTTTCCATTGTTCTGCGAATCATTCCGAGCAGTTGTTTGAAACTGACATAGTCACTCGTCACCTGCTTCTTCCTCCCGTCCGCCAA